>CALPVO020000265.1 GCA_943327025.2 Janthinobacterium lividum | reverse complement strand
GTGGCAGTGGGTGTTGGGCCAAATCCTTCACCACACACAGCTTCTGGTTGGACAGCGGGCAAACCGTTAGCGTCATCTGTTCCTTTATCAATCGCGCGACTAGCGCCTCGTCTTCCAGTGCGCGGTTGCCATGGTCCAAGCGGTCGATATGCAGCAGGTCCAAGGCTTCCCAAACATAGGCGGGCGGGCCTTCTTCACCGGCATGCGCGAACAGCTTCAAACCTTGGCTGCGCGCGGCAGCGAACACCCGGGCGAACTTTGCCGGCGGATGGCCCAGCTCGGAGGAGTCCAGCCCCACGCCCAACAAGCTACCGAGGAAGGGCTCTGCGGCAGCGAGCGTCGCGAAGGCGGCCGCTTCGTCGAGGTGTCGCAGGAAGCAGAGGATGAGGTGAACGCTGAGCCCCAGCTCCGTACGGGCACGGGCTACCGCAGCATTCAGGCCTTCCATGACGGTGGCCAGCGGCACGCCGCGGTCGGTGTGGGTTTGCGGGTCGAAGAAGATTTCGGCGTGGCGCACGTTGTCCGCGGCGGCGCGGCGAAAGTAGGCCATGGCTAGGTCGTGGAAATCTTCGGCGGTGAGCAGCACGGCTGCGCCCTGGTAATAGATGTCCAGGAAGTCCTGCAGGTTGCTGAAGGAGTAGGCGGCACGAACTTCTTCCACGGAAGCGAAGGGCAGGCTGAGCCGGTTGCGTTTGGCCAGCGCGAACATCAGTTCCGGTTCGAGGCTGCCTTCGATGTGCAGGTGCAGTTCGGCCTTCGGCAGGCCGGCGATGAAGGTGGCAAGACTAGACATGCGGGGCTCCGGACGGGGCGGCGGTGGGTCAGGCCGTGTCAGGCCGTGTCAGGCCGTGGGGCAGGCGGCACGGCAGAGCTTACCGTTTCGCGCCCGTGCCAGCGCCCGCTATCTCTTGACCCATATACCCATATTTAATAATATGGCTACCCATATGAAGACCACCATCGACATCAATGACGAACTGTTCCGCAGTGCCCGGCAGCTTGCGGACGCAACCGGTATCACCTTCCGTGCGCTAGTGGAGGAGGGGCTGCGGCACATGGTGGAGCGTCGGCGCGAGGAGGCGCCACGGGCACCATTCAGCTTGCAGGTTTTCAATCCGCCTGGAGATATGGGACTGGCACCGCCCTACGACAAATTAGGGCTGCATCAAGCCATTCTGGATAGCTACCCGGATGTGGATTACTCTGAAAGAACCCTGGGCGCTGTCCATGATCGGGATTGATACCAACATCCTCGTGTACGCTCATCGCGGCATCATGGAAGGCCACGAAAGATGTCGCGGAGCCATTGAATCGCTGGTGACGTCTGGTACGCCCTTCGTCGTGCCTTGGCCATGCGTGCACGAGTTCATTGGTGCCGTGACGAATCCGCGGAAGTTTCCCCAGCCAACCCCTATGGCGTTGGCGGTGTCCTACCTCGACGATTTTGCAGCCCTTCCGCAGTGCCGCTTCGTAGGAGAAGGCCAGCGGCATATGGAAATTCTCGGGCAGTTGCTGGTGTCGTCCCGCGTTACCGGCCCCCGCGTCCACGACGCCCGCATTGCCGCCATCTGCTTGGCCCACGGCGTCACGGAGCTGTGGACCGCGGACCGCGATTTCAGCTACTTCCCCCGCCTGCGCACCCGCAACCCGTTGGTCGGCTAGGGCGCCTCGGTCCCGCTACGGCCCCGTCTGTTGGTGTTCTTGTGACCGGCTTCGCGCCTTCTGGACCGTCTGCGGCGGTTGCCGCCTTTGCAAGCGTGCGAGAATAATCTGTCAAATCGCTCCAAGGCCGCCCTGTGACCGAAGCCAAAGCCAATCTCGCTCCACTCTCTGTCGTCATTCTTGCCGCCGGGCAAGGCAAGCGCATGAAGAGCGACCTGCCCAAGGTGCTGCAGCCGCTGGCTGGCAAGCCCCTGCTGAAGCACGTCATCGACTGCGCCCGCGAACTGGGGCCCGTGGGTATCCATGTGGTCTACGGCCACGGCGGAGACCGCGTCCAGGCCGTACTGAAGGACGAGCCCGTGCAGTGGGCGCTGCAGGCGGAACAGCTGGGCACTGGCCATGCCGTCATGCAGGGCCTGCCGAACATTCCCGACGACCATCGCGTGCTGGTGCTCTATGGTGACGTGCCGCTCATTCGTACCGTCACCCTGAACGCCCTGCTGGCCGAAGGTGGCGAGGGCAAGCTGGCGTTGCTGTCGGTGCTGCTGGCCAACCCCGAAGGCTATGGCCGCGTACTGCGCGATAACGCCGGCAGTGTTTACCGCATCGTGGAACAAAAGGACGCGACGCGGAAAGAACGCGAGGTGCGCGAAGGCAACACCGGCCTGCTCGTGGCCATGGCCGGCGACCTGCGTCGCTGGCTGTCGGGCCTGAAGAACGACAACGCCCAGGGCGAGTACTACCTGACGGACATCATCGCGCTAGGCGTGAAAGATGGCCGCAAGGTAAGTGCCGTCGTGTCGCCCACCGAAGCGGAAGTGCTGGGTGTGAACGACAAGGTGCAGTTGGCCGAGCTGGAAGGCCACTATCGCCGGCAGCGGGCGCACGAACTCATGGTCGGCGGCGTTACCGTCATCGACCCGGCGCGCTTAGATGTACGCGGCACGGTGGAACATGGCCGCGATGTGCAGTTGGACGTGAACGTGGTGCTGGAAGGCCGTGTGGTGTTGGGCGACCGCGTGAAGGTGGGCCCGAACTGCGTCCTGCGCGACTGCACCATCGGCGCCGATACGGAAATTCAGCCGAACACCGTTATTCACGAGGCCATGGTGGGCGAGCGCAATGTGCTGGGCCCGTTCGCGCGTTTGCGCCCTGGCACCGTGACGCATGGCGATGCCCATATCGGCAACTTTGTCGAACTGAAGAACACCATCTTGGGTGCAGGCAGCAAGGCCAATCACCTCACTTACCTCGGCGATGCCGTGTTGGGTGCGAAGGTGAACGTTGGCGCCGGCACCATCACTTGCAACTACGATGGCCAGAACAAGTGGCCCACCCTTATTGGCGATGGTGCCTTTATCGGTAGCGGCACCATGCTGGTGGCGCCTATCGAGGTGGGCGCGAATGCCACGACGGGCGCAGGCAGTGCGCTGTCGAAGCCCGTACCGGCTGCCGCACTGACGGTGGAGCGCGCCCGTACCGTGACGCTCCCGACGTGGAGCCGTCCGACCAAGGCGAATGCAGAGCAGAAAGCGGCAAGGATTGCCCGCAGCCGGGTCGAAATACCTGTGGTTAACAGCGAAGACGTGGGTGGCGCGGCCAGTACCGAACCAGCGTCCAAGGATTGAGGAGCTAGCAAGATGTGTGGAATCGTTGGAGCAGTAGCCGGGCGCGATATCGTCCCCATCCTCATTGAAGGCCTGCGGCGCCTGGAGTACCGCGGCTATGACTCGGCCGGCCTCGCCGTGCTGCAGCAGGGCAAAGTGGCCCGGTTGCGTGCCGTCGGCAAGGTGGCCATGCTGGAGCAAGCGCTCGACGACACGCCCACCGCTGGCCATACCGGCATTGCCCACACGCGTTGGGCTACACACGGTGTGCCGAGTGAACGCAACGCGCACCCGCACATCTCACGCGACGGCATCGCCATCGTGCACAACGGCATCATTGAAAACCATGAGCAGCTGCGCGCCGAACTGAAGGCCTTGGGCTACGTGTTCACCTCCGAAACCGATACCGAAGTGATTGCCCATCGCATCCACTTCCATCTGCAAACGCAGCCTGTGCTGTTTGAAGCCGTGCAGGCCACCGTGCGCGAACTGCATGGCGCCTATGCGCTAGCCGTGCTCAGTGAAGCCATGCCCGAGCAGCTGGTGGTGGCACGTGCTGGCTGCCCGGTGGTGCTGGGTATTGGTGTGGGCGAGAACGCCGGCGAACACTATGTGGCCTCCGACGTTGCTGCGCTTTTGCCGGTAACGCGCCAGTTCGTGTTTTTGGAAGAAGGCGATGTGGCTTTGGTGTCGCGTCAGGCCTTGAAGATTCTGGATGCGAATGGCCAAACCGCCGTACGCCCCCAGCGTGAAAGCGAGCTTTCGGCGG
>CALPVO020000264.1 GCA_943327025.2 Janthinobacterium lividum | reverse complement strand
GGGCGTCGCCACCTTGGCAGGCACATTCGCCACGGTCGTCGTCTTCTTGCCTTTGCTGTTCGGCGAAATCAATCAGGTCAGCATTTTCCTCAAGCACGTGGCCATCCCTATCGTGGTGGCCATGATCACCTCTTTGCTCATTGCGCAGACGCTCATCCCGATGGTGGCTTCCCGGCTACGCACCCCTCGCGAGAGTGAAGCTACCGGTTGGGTGCGTGCCTTGCAGGAACGCTACGCCCGCGCACTGGCCACCGTGTTGCGGCAACCGCGTCGAACCGCGCTGGCCATTGTGCTCGTCGTCCTGTCACCCGTACCGCTCTTTACCACCGGCTTGTTCAAAATCGATCCGTTTCCGCAGGAAGCGAGCCGGCAACTTTACGTCGAATATCACGTGGAAGGGACTCACCCCTTTGAGCAAGTCTCGGCCTCAGTGGCCCGCGTCGAAGCCTTCCTACAGGCCAACCGCGAGCGCTTCGACCTCGAGACGGTTTACTCGAGGTGGAGCGGAGGGGATGCCATGAGCATCCTCTACTTGCGCCCCAAGCAAGAGGCCCGCCACAAGTCGGCGGATGTCATGAAGGCCATCACGGCGGAAATGCCGGAAATTCCGATCGGTCGACCCGGATTCAATTTCCAGATGGGAGCCTCGCAAGGGTTCAGCCTACAGCTCACGGGGGAGTCCACCAAACGTCTGCTGCCACTGGCGAACCAGGTAGTGGCGCGTTTGCGCACGGTGCCGGGGCTGGAACTGGTCCGCAACGACTCTCGTGGCGGCGAGCGAGAAATCCGGGTAACCATCGACCGGGATCGAGCGGCAGCCGCAGGACTGACCAGCGGCGTGGCCGCCCAGGCCATCGCCGCCGCGATGCGTGGGGAACGGCTACGCGAACTGCGCACCGCCGAAAGCGAACTGACGATGCGCCTGGCGTTTCGCGCCGACGACCAACAAAGCGTGGAGGACCTCGGCCGACTGGTACTGCCAACCCGTAATGGCACGCTGCCGCTATCGGCCATCGCGACCTTTACGGAAACCGAGGGCGACCGCGCCATCTCACGCATCAACCGGCTCACCAGCGTCGTCATCAACGCCAATCTGGCGCAAGGAGTGACGATGGAACAGATACGCAGTCGCGTCACTCCACTCATGGACAGCTTTCCCTTGCCTGCCGGATACAGTTGGAAGCTGGGGCGTGGCTTCGAGGACAATGACAAAACGCTGACTGGCATGGCCATCAATGTGTTGTTGGCCATCCTGATGATTTATCTGGTGATGGCCGCGCTGTTCGAAAGCGCCCTCCTGCCCCTGTCTATCGTCAGTTCCATCGTGTTTTCGTTTGTCGGCGTGTGTTGGTGTCTGGCCCTTACCGGCACGCCCATGACCCTGATGGCCATGATTGGCATCATGATTCTCGTGGGCGTAGTAGTGAACATCGGCATCGTGTTGGTGGCCCACATCCAGCAATTGCGCGGCGAAGGTATGCGGCGCGAAGAGGCCATCGTCCAAGCGGGTCGCGACCGTCTGCGGCCCATCCTGATGACCACGCTGAGCACCTTGCTGGGCTTGCTGCCATTGGCAGTGGGCGATGCAGCCGTGGGCGGCACTGGTGGACCTGCCTACTACCCCATGGCGCGAGCCATCATGGGTGGTCTGGCTTTTGGTGCCGCCGTCAGCTTGTTCTTCGTGCCGGCGTTCTACATCTGGTTCGACGACTTCAACCTCTGGCGTCGTCGGGTACTGTCCACGGCCGACTGACAGCGCCGGTACTCCGCCGCCTGCTCAGGGCAGCAGCAAGCGACCAATCTCGAAGTAGTCGTCTGCGAGTAATTGTGCAGCGGTGAAATTCGAGCCCGGCAATTGCGCTGTATCCGCTTCCAGCGTGACGCTGGCCGGCAGGGTGTCCATGCCACTCCGGTACACCGCCGCTTGCGCCAGGCGCTCTGCTTGTTCTCGCATCTGTGGTGCCACAACAGCCGTAGTGCGCAGCAGGCTCGCCGCGCCATTCACTTGCGCCAAACGCCCCAAACATTCTGTTCGCGTGCCATAACGTAAGCTGCCAAGGTCACGCTGCCAAGCCAGCTTCATCTGCGGGGCAATACCCTCCGGCATCAGGCGAGCGACTAGCACTTGGGCGAGAGCGAGCACGTGCAGGTTTACCCAACGCCTGCTTTCCACGGACAAACCCGTGTATTCCGTCAACGGCTCCTTGAGCAGCGTCGCGCGAACTGACCGCAAGCTCTCCAAGGCTGCCACAGCCCCCTGCTCACGGATGCGTGCGTCGGCCACCACCTCACGTTGTTCCTGACGCTGGAAGTAATACCAAGGACCGGAGAGGGAGATGAGGTCGCGTTCCGCTGCCGCCACCTGTGCGCGTGCTGCGGTCACTTGCTCCTGAGCCGCAGCGATTCTCCCGTCCGCTTCCTGCAGACGCAGTCGTCGCGCCGACTGCAAGCCACTCTGCTGTGCCCGGCGCTCCTGTTCTTCGTACTGCCGACGCATCTCCGTAGCGACCTGCTGCAACTGCACCCGCCCGGAACGCCAGAGACCACGCAAGGCGAAATGCACCATGGCCCCGAAACCGAGTTCCGGGTTCGCCAACACTTGTTCCAGCCCCTCGGCGTCCTCGCCAGCGCGCTGCAGCAGTGCCTGCTGTTGTTTCAATAAATCGCGCAACTGGCGCACCTCTTCCTCGAGGTCATCCAGGGAACGCTTCAGTTCCACCCGATTCCAGTAAAGCTTGAGCAGTCGTGCTTCTTCGGCAGTACGCAGATGCTCTTCGCGGCGTTCGCGTCTTGCTCGCAACCAGTCAGCGAATGGCATGGAAGGTCTCCGGCCCGTGCCCAGTATCGGTCAGATACTCCAGCCACTTGTTGAGCAGGATATTGCGACGCCAGCGCGCATCGAGCGAGGCAGGCAGCAAGCGGTCGATGATACGCAACGGACCGCGTGCTTCCTGCATACCCACCTGGCTCGCTTCGGCCAAGTCGGCGTCGTGGTAGAGGCGTACCTCCAGCGCAGGCTCTCTCACCACTCCAGTGCCTTCATCGAAGAGGTAGTTCAGCAGCAGTATGGTGGTGTAGGCACTTTGCTCAAGCACCACCACTTCAAGGGTACATTCGCCCTCCACCGTAGAGCGCCAAGTTCCTTGCATGCTACGGACCTCGCCCAGCAAGCTGCGGAGGCGAATCTGATTGCTTTCGTATAGCGACATGAGTGCCACGAAACTGCCCGGACGCGCACGCCAGGAGGCGCGCAGCCAAGTATCGGAATCCTGGGGAAATGGTTGCTGCATGGGTCAGGGACGCACTCGCCGCGGAATACCGGTGCGATGCAGGATACGGCTGGAGATTTCCTCTACCGAGCAATCGGTAGTATCAATGGTGGGAACGCCAAACCGCTGGAATACCTGCTCAGCGGTACGCAGTTCGTACTGAACCTGGCTAGCGCTGGCGTAGCGACTGTCCGGACGGCGCTCGTGGCGAATCTGCTGCAGACGATCCGCTCGAATCGTCAATCCATACAGTTTTTTCTGATGGGGCTTCAGGACCGCCGGCAGACCGTTACCTTCCAAATCTTCTTCGGTGAGCGGGTAATTGGCTGCAAACACTCCGTACTGCATGGCCAGGTACAGGCACGTGGGCGTCTTGCCGCTGCGCGAGACTCCCACGAGGATGACGTCGGCTTGCTCATACTCGCGGTGTTTGCCGCCATCGTCGTTGGCCAAGGCAAAATTGGTGGCATTGATACGCGCGTTGTAGGCGGTCAGGTCGGCCATACCGTGTGCGCGCCCGGGGGCATGGCTACTTTTTACCTTGAACTCGGCCTCGAGAGGCCCGAGAAAGGCATCGAAAAAATCGAGAAACAAGGCGTTAGCGAGTTTCACGATATCGCGTTCGGCATCATTCACCATGGTACTGAAGATGATGGGCCGAACCCCATCCGCCACCCCGGTGGCATCGATACGGCGTCGGGCCTCCTCCGCTTTCTCCACACCACTGATGAAGGGCAGCGTTATCGCCTGAAAATTGGACGCCTCGAACTGGGTCAGCAG
>CALPVO020000263.1 GCA_943327025.2 Janthinobacterium lividum | reverse complement strand
TTAGCGCCGCGGTCCGCTGACGCAGCGCGCGGTGGTACCGCTGCCAAGCATCCATGAAGAATGGTTCCACGTGGAACACGCCCCAATCCAGAAACCGGCGGCGGCGGGTAGGGCCCTCCTCCAGCAGTTTATGGACGTCCGGGTCGATCACCTGTGGCGGGAAGTGCAGCGCTAATTCGGCAGCGCTGGACGCAGCTGCACCGGCGACACGGATCTCCGTGGCGCCGCGGGTTCCGCGCAGACCCAACATCGTGGTGACCGGTGGATTAAGCACCTTCCCGACCGCCAGAAAGTCCGTCTGCCCTTGCTGAATAACCCTATCCAAACGACGAGTTCGGAACGAACGACCTCGGCCCAGAAAATACAACGCCTCGAGAAGACTGGTCTTTCCCGAGGCATTAGCGCCGACGATGAGGTTATAGCGGCTGTCGAAGCCCAGAGTGGCTTCGTGAATGCAGCGGAAGCGCTCCAACTGCAAAGAAACTAGCGGCATGAACGCAACCTAACTGCCATGCCGCTGGACCAATGCGGCTTACAGCCGCATTGGCATCACGACATAGCGCTGCGCGCTCGAGCCGGGTGCACGCACCAAACAGCTGGAATTGGCATCTGTCAGACCCAATTCCACTTCAGCGCCGTCGATGGCAGCCAAGGCATCCAGCAAGTAGTTCACGTTGAACCCTACTTCGAAACCTTCGCCCTCGAAGACCACCTCAAGCTCTTCTTCCGCCTCTTCCTGCTCCGGGTTGTGAGCCTGCAAAGTGAGCAGATTGGCACCTAGCGCCAGGCGAATACCGCGGTACTTCTCATTCGACAGAATGGCCATACGCTGCAAGGCACCGCGCAATTCGTCGCGGCCCGAACGCACCACGTACTTCGGGTTGGCAGGGATGACTCGCCCATATTCCGGGAAGCGTCCATCAATCAGCTTCGAGGTAAACCGAATATCCCCGATCTGTACGCGAATATGGTTGGCGCCCACTTGCACCAAAACATCGCCCTCGCCGCCAATGAGGCGTGCCAATTCCAATACACCCTTGCGCGGAACGATGACCTGCTGAGCCCCGCCGCTACCCGCCGGCTTCGCCAACTCCAGTTCGCAAAGTGCCAAACGGTGACCGTCAGTGGCTACCGTACGCACCATCTTGCCGTCCGTCTCAAGCAACAAGCCATTGAGGTAATAACGAACGTCCTGGTGAGCCATGCTGAAACTGCACTTTTCCAGCAAGCGCTTCAGCTCCGCTTGTCCCAGTTCCAGCGTCTGCGTGGCATTGATTTCCTCAACCGTCGGATATTCCGTGGCAGGCAAAGAGGACAGCGTGAACCGACTACGGCCGCACTTCACTTCCACCTTGTCCGCTTTCAGTTCCACGGTTACCGGCAATCCAGCAGGCAACGCTTTCACGATGTCCAGGAACTTGCGCCCCGGAACCGTGATGTCGCCCTCGCGGTCCACCTTCACGCCGCCCCTAGCCACCAACTCGACCTCAAGGTCTGTGGCAGTGACAGCGAAGGTGCCATCGCGAACCACCACCAGCACATTGGCCAGGATGGGCATGGTCTGACGTCGCTCCACCACGCCCATGACGGACTGGAGGGGACCTAGGATTTGCTCGCGTTCCGCGGAAAACTTCATCTGGCCACCTATGTGTTCGGTCCGGCTCCGCTCTTCTATATCTAGGATTTGATATTGAAGATAAAGAGTTGTTGTTATTACTAAGGTAACGCTTTTCTGTTAGCGAATGAAAAAAGCGTTTACCAATCAAAAACTTGCACAAAGCATAAAGCTTTGGAAAACCCTCTCGCATCCCGCGCGCATCCTGTGGATGACATGTGGATGAACTGTTGCCTATCTTGCCACTGTCTGCCGCACCACTCCAAGTGCACAAATCATCCCCGGCTTCTCCACAGACTTATCCACAACCTTAGCGTCTCTTAACCTGTGAGTGTTCGCAGGAGATTTTGGTAGTCCTCGGCAACGCGTGTTTCTGTTTCACGCAATTCTTTCACGCGTTTGCAGGCGTGCATCACCGTGGTGTGGTCCCGTCCGCCGAAGGCATCACCAATCTCGGGTAGCGAATGATTGGTCAATTCCTTGGCCAAAGCCATGGCTACCTGGCGCGGACGGGCAATGCTCCGGCTGCGACGATGACTGAGCAGGTCGGCCACACGCAACTTGAAGTAGTCGGCCACGGTCTTCTGGATGTTCTCCACCGTGATCAACTTTTCCTGAAGTGCCAACAAGTCCTTCAGGGCTTCCTTGGTGAAATCCACCGTGATAGGTCGCCCTGTGAACTGCGAGTTCGCCACTACACGTCGCAGTGCACCTTCAAGTTCACGAACGTTGCTACGAATGCGCTTGGCAATGAAAAACGCCACTTCTTCCGGCAAATCCACCCTCGCCTGCTGCGCTTTGCTCATCAAGATGGCCACGCAGGTCTCAAGCTCCGGCGGTTCAATGGCTACGGTAAGCCCCCAGCCAAAACGGCTCTTCAGCCTTTCTTCAAGCCCTACCACTTCCTTCGGATAACGGTCGCAAGTGAGGATGACTTGCTGCTGGCCTTCCAGCAGTGCGTTGAAAGTATGGAAGAACTCTTCTTGGCTGCGGTCCTTGCCGGCGAAGAACTGGATGTCGTCGATCATCAGTGCATCTACCGTGCGGTAGGCCTGCTTGAACTCGTTGATAGTGTTGTGCTGCAAGGCACGCACCATGTCGCCCACGAAGCCTTCGCTGTGGACGTAAGCCACGCGAGCGCCGGGGCGGGAAGCGCGAATTTGGTTGGCGACGGCATGCATCAAGTGCGTCTTGCCAAGGCCGACGCCGCCATACAAGAACAGCGGGTTGTAAGCGCGGCCGGGGTTTTCCGCCACTTGCAGCGCCGCGGCGCGAGCCATCTGGTTGCTCTTGCCTTCGACAAAATTGTCGAAAGTGAACTCAGGATTGATGCGTGCCCCAATGGGCTGCGGTGCTTTTCTGCCCTTGCCGAAGGGCTGCGGCGGTTGGCCCAGGCCATCCAGTGCGCGTCCTGTGGGCACCGGCATGCCAGAGCCGGTGTTGCCAGTGCCCGAATTGCCTGTAGCGGTGGCACCGGTTTCCGTCGACGTCCCTGGAGCGACAGCCGCCGGGCGACTGCCGATCTCGAAGTGGACTTCAACGGGCGTAGAGGTAAGTTCCGCGGCCAGCTCGACAATTCGCGCCAGCGCGTTTTCTTTCACCCAGTCGATGACAAACTGGTTTGGCGCATACAGCCGCAAGCGGCCCTCGGCCTCCGTGGCCTGCAAGGGGCGCAGCCACATGCCAAAGAGCGCCGACGAGACTTCCGCCTCCAGCGCGCGCAGGCAATGGCTCCACAAACGGCTAGGCCCCACGGTTTCATCCTTCCCTAAAGCGCGAAGGATACCTGAACCACACCGATTGACATCAAGAGGTTGCAGCGCTATCTTGGGCGGCCTTGCCACTTGTCTACAGGCCGGGAGTGGGGAAACCTGCACCGGAACTGATTTATGAAGCGTACATACCAGCCCAGCAAAGTCCGTCGCGCCCGCACGCACGGTTTCCGTGCCCGCATGGCCACCAAGAAGGGCCGCCAGCTGCTGGCTCGCCGTCGCGCCAAGGGCCGCGCGAAGCTCTGCCCGTAAGGTCAAGCTTCCGCCAGGGCTGTGCGCCATGCGTTTCAGCCCTGCTCGAGTTCTAAAGTCCAGCTTAAAGGCATCGCCGCCCCCTCGCCGCGTTGCCAACGCTAGCATGGCCTAATGTGGCCACTGCCTGTTCTTCAGGCCCATAATCCTCTCATGGAACCCCCAAGCCCAGTCCCGGGTAAACCGCGTTTGCTGTTCACGCCAGCGCAGCGCCTCGTCGCGGGCAAACAGTTCGAGGCTGCCTACAAGGGCGGACGCCGCAAAGGCGACTCCCTGTTTGGTGTCATCGCGCTCCCTAATGGGCTGCTGCAAGCGCGTCTGGGCATGGCGGTTAGTATCAAGTCCTGCGGCAACGCCGTGCGGCGCAATCTGGTCCGCCGGGTCATCCGTAACACCTTCCGCGAATGCCA
>CALPVO020000262.1 GCA_943327025.2 Janthinobacterium lividum | reverse complement strand
GCAGGTTCCACGGACTCCTGGGAGCCGGTCATGGCGGTCAGGCCGCCTTGGCTATCTGACGCAGCACATACTGCAGGATGCCGCCGTGCTGGAAGTATTCCAGTTCCTTCGGCGTATCGATGCGCACGCGCGCGGTGAACTCCGTCACCGTGCCATCATCGCCCTTGGCCACGACCTGCACGGTCTTGGCAGCGCCCTGATGTAGGCCGACGATGTCGAACACTTCACGGCCCGTGAGGCCCAGCGACTGCGCGTTCTGGCCATCGACGAACTGCAGCGGCAGTACGCCCATGCCGATGAGGTTCGAGCGGTGGATACGCTCGAAGCTCTCGGCCACCACGGCCTTCACGCCCAGCAGCATCGTGCCCTTGGCGGCCCAGTCACGGGAAGAACCCGTGCCGTATTCCTTGCCGGCCAGGATGACGAGCGGGGTGCCGTCTGTCTGGTACTTTTCGGCGGCGTCGAAGATGGACATCTGCTCGCCCGAGGGGATGTGCACCGACACGCCACCTTCCGTGCCCGGCACCAACAGGTTGCGCAGACGGATGTTGGCGAAGGTGCCGCGCATCATCACCTCGTGGTTGCCACGACGGGCGCCGTACGAGTTGAAGTCCGCCGGTGCCACACCCAGCGACTGCAGGTAGCGCGCCGCCGGGGAATTCTTGGAGATATTGCCAGCCGGGGAGATGTGGTCCGTGGTGACGGAGTCGCCAAGCACGGCCAGCGCGCGTGCGCCCTGAATTTCGGCGACAGCCTTCGGCGTCATGGTCATGCCGTCGAAGTAGGGAGGGTTGCGCACGTACGTGCTCTTGTCATCCCAGGCGTAGCTGTTGCCTTCGGCCACGGCAATGGCGTTCCAGGCGGCATCGCCCGCGAACACGCTCGAGTAGCTCTTCTTGAACATGGCGGAGTCGACGCAGCCAGCGACGGCAGCGGCCACTTCCTCCGGGCTCGGCCAGACGTCCTTCAGGTAGACCGGCTGGCCATCGCTCCCCGTGCCGAGCGGCTCGGTGGTGATGTCCTTGTCCAGCGTACCCGCCAGCGCGTAAGCCACCACGAGCGGCGGCGAAGCGAGGAAGTTCATCTTTATTTCCGCGTGCACCCGGCCTTCGAAGTTGCGGTTGCCCGACAGCACCGAAGTGGCGACGACGTCACCAGTCTTCACGGCTTCCGAGATTTCCGGCTTCAGTGGACCGCTGTTGCCGATGCAGGTAGTGCAGCCGTAACCCACAGTGAAGAAGCCGACCTTCTCGAGTTCGCTGAGCAGACCCGCCTTGGTGAGGTAGTCCGTTACGACGCGCGAGCCGGGAGCGAGGCTGGTTTTCACCCAAGGCTGGGCTTTTAGGCCCTTGGCAGCCGCCTTCTTGGCCAGCAGGCCGGCAGCCACCAGCACAGTGGGGTTCGAGGTATTCGTGCAGCTGGTGATGGCGGCGATGAGCACGGCGCCGTCCTTCACTTCAAAGCTCGCACCGTCGACGTTGGCGGTGCCGCTGCCCGTGGCAGTGGGGTTCTTCTGGGTACGCTCGGCGGCCATTTTCTCCAGTGCTGAACGGTAGACGTTCTTGGCATTGGTGAGCAGGACGCGGTCCTGCGGACGCTTCGGACCGGCCAGCGAGGGCACCACGGTGCCAAGGTCGAGTTCGAGAATATCGGTGTAGTTCGCGGCCTGAGCGCCATCGATACGCCACATGCCCTGATGCTTGGCGTAAGCCTCCACCAGGTCAATCTGCTCTTGGCTACGGCCCGTGAGCGCGAGGTACTTCAGGGTTTCTTCATCGATGGGGAAGATGCCGCAGGTGCTGCCGAACTCTGGCGCCATGTTGGCGATGGTGGAGCGGTCGGCGAGCGGCAGGCCCTTCAGGCCATCGCCGAAGAATTCGACGAACTTGTCGACGACTCCCTTCTTGCGCAGCATCTCGGTGATGGTCAGCACGAGGTCCGTGGCGGTGGTGCCGGCGGGTAGCGTGCCCTTCATACGGAAGCCGATGACGTGCGGAATGAGCATGGTGACGGGCTGGCCGAGCATGGCCGCCTCTGCCTCGATGCCACCCACGCCCCAGCCCAGTACGCCGAGACCGTTCACCATGGTGGTGTGCGAGTCGGTGCCGACGAGCGTATCGGGGTAGGCGTTCCCGTTGGCGTCCGCGAAGACGACGCGGGCGAGATGCTCCACGTTCACCTGGTGAACGATGCCGGTGTTCGGCGGCACGACCTTGAAGTTGTTGAAGGCGGTCTGGCCCCAGCGCAGGAACGCATAGCGTTCGCCGTTGCGCGCGTATTCAATGTTCACGTTGTCGGCCAGCGAGTGCGCGCTGCCGTAGGCGTCCACCTGCACCGAGTGGTCGATAACCAGTTCAGCCGGGGCCAGCGGATTCACGCGGGTAGCATCACCGCCGAGCTTCACGACGGCATCGCGCATGGCGGCCAAGTCGACGACGCAGGGAACGCCGGTGAAGTCCTGCATGATGACGCGCGCAGGCGTGAAGGCGATTTCGTGTGAGGGTGCCGCGTTGGCATCCCAGTCCAGCAGGGCGTTCACATCGCCGTTGGTGACGTTCACGCCATCCTGAAAGCGGAGGAGGTTCTCCAGCAAAATCTTCAGCGAGAAGGGCAGGCGGGCCAGCTTGTCGGCCGGCAGGCCCTGCAGGCTGTGGATGGTGTATTCCTTCGCGCCGACCTTCAGGGTGGTGCGCGAGTTCGAAGTTTCCGACATGAGACCTCCACGGCAAAAGGCTCGCCGCCGGGGCCAACCCCAGCCAGCCAAGCCACCGAATTATAGCGGCATTTTGCAGTGCAGTGGAGGCATCCGTCGGCAACGAGCCGGGCGACGACCAGTGAAATCGGTTGTCGGTAGCCCCTAGCCGAGACGCCGAACCACGCCGCCGCCCAAGCAGCGCTCGCCTTGGTAGAACACGGCCCATTGGCCGGGCGTGACGGCGCGCAGCGCTTCGGGCAGAACGACGCTAAGCGCGGCGTTCGTGGCAGCACTTGAAACTGCCGCTGCGGCAGCGGTCAACACCACGGCCGAACCCGCTGGCGAACCCGCCGGCGAGACCATCAGGGTGCACGGCACATCCATTGCGCGATGGCGAATCCGCACCGTCGTGGGTGCCTGCAAGTCGGGTGGGGGGCCTATCCAGCGGGGCAGGTCGCAAGTGAAGCCGTTAACGAGGAGCGCAGGGTGGTCGTGGCCTTGCACTACCACGAGAGCGTTGCGGGCGATGTCCTTGCGAGCCACGAACCAAGCGCCTTCAGGGGCGTCCTTGCGTCCGCCGAGGCCGAGGCCATGGCGCTGTCCGAGCGTGTAGAAGGCCACGCCCCGGTGTTCGCCGAGCACCGCGCCGCTTTCGTCTTCGATGGGGCCAGGCTGCCCGGGCAGGTAGCGAGCGAGAAAGTCGCGGAAGGGCCGCTCGCCAATGAAGCAGATGCCGGTGATGTCTTTGCGTGCATGCACGGGCAGGCCGGCACTGCGGGCCAGCGCGCGTACCTCCGGCTTGTGCAGTTCCCCCAGCGGAAAGAGCGTCTGGTGCAACCGTTCACCCGGCACGTCGCAGAGAAAATAGGTTTGGTCTTTGTCCGCGTCGCGCGCACGCAGGAGGAGGCCATCGCGGGTGGCCGCGTAATGGCCCGTCGCCACGAGGTCGGCGCCCAGCCGCAGTGCGTGGTCGAAACAGGCGCCGAACTTCACCTCGCGGTTGCACAGCACGTCCGGGTTCGGCGTGAAGCCAGCCGCGTGGTCGGCGACGAACTGAGCGAATACACGGTCGCGGTATTCGGCAGTGAGGTTCACGCGGTGCAAGGCAATGCGGAGTTCGTCGGCAACGCGCTGTGCGTCTTGCAGGTCGGCGGCGGCGGTGCAGTAACCGTCGTCATCGTCCCAGTTCGTCATGTGGAAGCCTTCTACACGGAAGCCTGCCTCTAGCAGGCGCCACGCAGAAACGGCGGAATCGACGCCTCCGGAGAGGCCCACGAGGACGAGTGGAGCAGGCATGCGCTTATTCTACGGGAGAGGGCACCCGGCTTGCGCCGCGCAAAGCGTCCCTTAGCGAGGCTCAGGTACGACCGCGCCAAGTGCGAACCGTGTCTAGTGGCAGACTACGGCCAGCTATATAG
>CALPVO020000261.1 GCA_943327025.2 Janthinobacterium lividum | reverse complement strand
GCTCGTCACTTCGAAGCCGTTGGTGAGGCGAACGCGGCAAACCTTGCGGAGCGCCGAGTTGGGCTTCTTCGGAGTGGTGGTGTACACGCGGGTGCACACGCCGCGACGCTGCGGGCAGGCAGCGAGCGCAGGAACCTTCGACTTGAACGCCGGGTCGTTGCGCCCGTCGCGGATGAGCTGGTTGGTAGTGGCCATCGTCCTGTTTCGTCCGGTCTTCGGGCGCCCCGGGGTAACCGGAAGCGTCCTGGTGGGCTGGGCCGCCCGGGTAAACCGGGGACCTCAGCGGGGTAAGCGGTCCCGTCCAGCCTTTCAGCTAGCGAGAACCGCGAAGTTTAGAAAGGTCCTGCCCCCATGTCAACCCGCATCGAGCAAAACCCGAAGCGATCGACGAGAACAGGACCCCGCGGTGAGGCGCGGCGGATTACTCCGCCGCCTCTCCCGCTTCTGCGGTCGCTTCGTCAGCTTCAGGTGCGAACACACCATCGCTGAAGCCGCGACGGGCGGTGTCGTCCGACACCTTCCGACGGCTGGCGTGGTAGGCAAAACCCGTACCGGCCGGGATGAGGCGGCCGACAATGACGTTTTCCTTGAGGCCACGCAGGTCGTCCTTGAGGCCGCGAACCGCTGCCTCGGTGAGGACGCGGGTGGTCTCTTGGAAGGAGGCGGCCGAAATGAAGGACTCGGTAGCCAACGACGCCTTGGTAATGCCAAGCAACTGCTGCTCGAACTTCGCCGGAATCTTGTCCGGGTCGCCCAAGCGATCGTTGATCTCGAGCACGCGGGCACGGTCCATCTGCTCGCCACGCAACAGCGTGGTGTCGCCACCGTCCTGCACTTCCACCTTCCGCAACATCTGGCGGATGATGACCTCGATGTGCTTGTCGTTGATGCGCACGCCCTGCAAGCGATACACGTCCTGGATTTCCCGGACGAGGTAGTTCGCCAGCGCCTCGGCACCCTGCAGGCGCAGGATGTCGTGCGGGTTGGGCTCGCCGTCAGCGATGACTTCACCGCTACCAACCTGCTCGCCTTCGAAGACGTTCAGGTGGCGCCACTTCGGGATCAGCTCCTCATACTTGTCACCGTTTTCGGCAGTGATGATGAGGCGACGCTTGCCCTTCGTTTCCTTGCCGAAGCTGACCGTACCCGAACGCTCCGCGAGAATGGCGGGGTCCTTCGGCTTGCGGGCTTCGAAGAGGTCGGCGACGCGCGGCAGACCACCGGTGATGTCGCGGGTCTTCGAGGATTCCTGCGGGATACGGGCGATGACGTCACCCACCGACACCTGCGCACCGTCCTCAAGGGACACGAGTGCACCGGCCGGCAGTGAGTACACGGCCGGGATTTCAGTGTTGGCGAAGGTGATTTCCTTGCCCTTGGCGTTGACCAAGCGGACCACCGGACGGAGGTCCTTGCCGCCGAGGCCGCGCTGCTTGGCGTCCAGCACCACCGTGCTCGACAGGCCCGTGACATCGTCCGTCTGCTTCTGCACCGTGACGTTGTCAACGAAGTCCTGGAAGCGGATGAAGCCGGCCACTTCCGTGACCACCGGGTGGGTATGCGGGTCCCACTCGGCCACACGCGCACCAGCAGCCACCATATCGCCTTCGTTCACCGTCACGACGGCGCCGTAAGGGATCTTGTAGCGCTCGCGCTCGCGACCGAACTCGTCCTGCACGCCCAGTTCACCACTGCGCGACACCGATACCAAGTGCCCCTTCTCGTGGCGTACGCCCTTGAAGTTGTGGAACCGGATGGCACCCTTGTTCTTCACTTCCACGTTGCTGGCAGCAGCCGCACGGGAGGCGGCACCACCGATGTGGAAGGTACGCATCGTCAGCTGCGTGCCAGGCTCGCCGATGGACTGCGCGGCGATAACGCCGACCGCTTCACCGATATTGATACGACGGCCACGGGCCAGGTCGCGACCATAGCACTGCGCGCAGACGCCGTAGCGGGTGCGGCAGCTGATGGGCGAACGAACCATGATCTCGTCGACGCCAGCCTGTTCGACCATACGCACGAGTTTTTCGTCGAGCAGCTGTCCGGCCTCCACCAGCACCTCATCCGAACCCGGACGAAGCACATCACTGGAGGTGGTACGACCGAGGACGCGCTCGCCAAGGCCTTCCACGACGTCACCACCTTCAACGATGGGAGCCATGCGCAGGCCCTCCGTCGTGCCGCAATCCGGCTCCGTGACCACCAGGTCCTGGGCCACGTCGACGAGACGACGGGTGAGGTAACCGGAGTTCGCGGTCTTGAGCGCGGTGTCGGCGAGACCCTTACGGGCGCCGTGCGTCGAGATGAAGTACTGGAGAACGTTCAGGCCTTCACGGAAGTTAGCCGTGATGGGCGTCTCGATGATAGAGCCGTCAGGCTTGGCCATGAGGCCGCGCATACCCGCCAGCTGGCGGATCTGGGCGGCGGAGCCACGGGCGCCGGAGTCGGCCATCATGAAGATGCTGTTGAAGGACTTCTGCTTCACCGGACGACCCTGCAGGTCCGTCGCATTCTCGGTGCCGAGCTTGTCCATCATCGCGCGGGCCACTTGGTCGTTCGTACGCGACCAGATGTCCACCACCTTGTTGTAGCGCTCGCCGTTCGTGACGAGACCCGAAGCGTATTGCCCCTGGATTTCCTTCACTTCCTTTTCGGCGCGCTCGAGAATGGCGACCTTCTCTTCCGGCACGCGCATGTCATCGATACCGATCGAGATGCCGGCACGGGTGGCGTAAGCGAAGCCCGTGTACATCAGCTGGTCGGCGAAAACGACGCTCTCCTTCAGGCCGAGCGAGCGATAGCACTCGTTCAGCGTGGCGGAAATCATCTTCTTCGTCATGTCACGATTGACGAGGTCGAAGGACATGCCACGCGGCAGGATCTCCGACAGCAGGGCACGACCGACCGTGGTCTGCACGACACGACGAACCGCGAATTCCCGGCCTTCGTCGTCGCGCTTCCATTCGGTGATACGCACCTTGGCCTTGGCACCGAGTTCCGCTTCGCGGGTCTCGTAGGCACGGCGCGCTTCGTTGGTGTCAGCGAAGGCCATGCCTTCACCGGTGGCACCGGCCTTCTCGCGAGTCATGTAGTACAGGCCGAGCACGACGTCCTGCGACGGCACGATGATCGGCTCGCCGTTGGCGGGCGACAGCACGTTGTTGGTAGCCAGCATGAGCGCGCGGGCTTCCAACTGCGCTTCGAGCGACAGCGGGACGTGCACAGCCATCTGGTCGCCGTCGAAGTCAGCGTTGAAGGCGGTGCAGACCAGCGGATGGAGCTGGATGGCCTTGCCCTCGATGAGCACGGGCTCGAACGCCTGGATGCCCAAGCGATGGAGCGTGGGCGCGCGGTTCAGCAGCACGGGATGTTCGCGGATGACTTCCTCGAGGATGTCCCACACTTCCGGACCTTCGCGCTCGACCATGCGCTTGGCAGCCTTGATGGTGCTGGCCTCGCCACGGATCTGGAGCTTCGAGAAGATGAACGGCTTGAACAGTTCGAGCGCCATCTTCTTGGGCAGACCGCACTGGTGCAAACGCAGCGTCGGACCCACCACGATGACCGAACGACCGGAGTAGTCGACACGCTTGCCGAGCAAGTTTTGACGGAACCGGCCCTGCTTGCCCTTGATCATGTCGGCGAGCGACTTCAGCGGGCGCTTGTTAGTACCCGTGATGGCGCGGCCACGACGACCGTTGTCGAGCAACGCATCCACCGCTTCCTGCAACATGCGCTTTTCGTTGCGGACGATGATGTCTGGCGCGCGAAGCTCGATCAGGCGCTTCAAACGGTTGTCACGGTTGATAACGCGGCGATAGAGATCGTTCAGGTCGGACGTTGCAAAACGACCGCCATCCAGCGGCACCAATGGGCGCAATTCTGGTGGAATGACGGGAATGACGTCCAAAATCATCCACTCGGGCTTGTTGCCTGAATCGATGAAGCTTTCGACGACCTTCAAACGCTTGATGATCTTCTTGGGCTTGAGTTCCGACTTGGTAACAGCAAGCTCGTCGAGCAGGTCAGTACGCTCTTGCTCAAGGTCAAGGTCCATCAACATGGTCTTGACGGCTTCTGCACCAATGCTGGCGGTGAAAGCATCTTCGCC
>CALPVO020000260.1 GCA_943327025.2 Janthinobacterium lividum | reverse complement strand
GGCGGCGCGGCCGCCAGAATGACCTGACATTCGTCCAGCGTCAGCTTGTGCGGTTCGCGGTCCTTCGGAATTTTGCCGTTGCGCTCGCCGTCCGTGACGTAAGGCCCGAAGCGCCCGTTTAGCACTTCAATACCAGCGTCTGGCCAACTGAGAATGCGGCGTGCAGCGTCAGCCGCGAGCTTCTCGCGCACCACTTCCACGGCACGTTCGGCGGACACGGTGTACGGGTCATCTGTCTTCAGTGACACGTAGTTCGCGCCGTACTTGATGTACGGCCCGAAGCGGCCGATGGCCACGGTCATTTCTTCGCCGGTGTCCGGGTAAGGCCCGAGCTTCTTGGGTAACTGGAACAGGTCGAGCGCCTCGGCGAGCGACACGCTGTCCATCTTCTGGCCGGGGCGAAGGCTGGCGAACTTCGGCTTCTCTTCGTCGTCTTTGGTGCCTATCTGCGCGAACGGGCCGTACTGGCCCATGCGCACGCTTACCGGCTTGCCGCTGACCGGGTCCGTGCCGAGCGGGCGCGACATGGCGACCTGCTCGCGTGACACGTTCGCTTCCACTTCGCGCACCTGGGCCACGAACGGGTCCCAGAAGTGCTGCATCACCACTACCCAGTCTTGCTCGCCACGGCTGATGCCGTCGAGTTCGTCTTCAAGGTTGCGGGTGAAGGCGTAGTCCACGTACTTCGGGAAGAACTGCACCAGGAAGTTGCAGACAATCTTGCCGGTATCGGTGGGTGTGAAGCGACGGCTTTCCAGTTCGGTGTACTTGCGGTTCACCAGCGTGTCGATGATGGACGCGTAGGTGGACGGACGACCGATGCCATTTTCTTCCAGCGCCTTCACGAGCGAAGCTTCGGTGTAGCGCGGCGGTGGCTGCGTGAAATGCTGTTCCGGGCGGATGGCCTCGAGCGCAGGTACATCGCCTACGGCCAGCAGCGGCAGGCGGCTGCCCGCTTCTTCCGCGTCATCGTTGCGGTCGTCTTCGTAAACGCGCAGGAAGCCGGGCTTCAGCAGCGTGCTGCCGCTAGCGCGCAAGCGGGCCAGCGTGGGGTCCTTCGCGGGGACAAGTTCGACCGACATCTGCTCGAACAAGGCCGGCGCCATCTGCGAAGCCACCGTGCGCTTCCAGATGAGGTCGTAGAGGCGCCACATGTCGTGGTCGATGGCACCCTTCAATTTTTCAGGCGTAATGGCGGCATTCGTTGGGCGGATACCTTCGTGGGCCTCCTGCGCATTCGCCTGCTTGGTCTTGAACTGGCGCGGTGCGTCGGAGAGGCCTTCTGCACCGTAGAGGTTGTCGATGGTGCTGCGGATGGCGGTGATGGCTTCGTCCGCCAGTGACACGCTGTCGGTACGCATGTAAGTGATGAGACCGACCGGGCCTTCGCCGAAATCCTGGCCTTCGTACAGCTTCTGCGCCATCTGCATGGTCTTGCGCGCCGAAAAGCCGAGGCGATTCGCGGCCGCTTGCTGGAGGGTGCTGGTGCGGAAAGGTGGCTGCGGATTGCGGCTACGCGGCTTCTTTTCCACGCTGGTAACGCGCAACGAGCCTGCAGCGGCCGCCGCAAGCGACGCTTCCACTTCGCGAGCCTGCGTTTCATTGGTGAAAGAAAAGACTTCCTTCTCCGTATCGGCTTCCACCCTGGCGCCGCGGTATTCCGCGAGACGCGCCTTGAACGGCTGGCCTGCCTGTAGCGCGTCGACTTCGACGGTCCAGTATTCCTGCTTGCGGTGGGCGTTGATCTCCGCCTCGCGGTCGCAGATGAGGCGCAGTGCCACGCTCTGCACGCGGCCCGCCGACAAGCCCGGCATCACCTTCTTCCACAGCAAAGGGGAGAGGTTGAAGCCGACGAGGTAGTCCATGGCGCGGCGCGCTTGCTGCGCATCTACCAGTGGTGCCAGTACGGCACGCGGGTTGGCGATGGCTTGCTGCACTTCGCGCTTGGTAATTTCGTAGAACACGGCGCGGTGCAGGGCCCGTTTGCCGTCGATGAGGCCGTTTTCCTTGAGGACCTCGTTGATGTGCCAGGAGATGGCCTCACCCTCGCGGTCCGGGTCGGTCGCGAGATAGATGGTGGTGGCTTTCTTCGCGGCCTTCAGAATGGCCTCGACATGCTTTTCCTTGTTCTTTTCGCGAATGATGTCGTACTTCATCGCGAAGCCATGCGCGGTGTCGACGGCGCCTTCCTTGGGCACGAGGTCGCGGATGTGGCCGTAGCTGGCGAGGACCTCGAAGCCTGTTCCCAGGTACTTCTTGATGGTCTTGGCCTTGGCGGGCGATTCGACGATGACTAGGTTCTGGCTCATGTATTTCCGGTAATCCCTCATGACGACGAAGCCGCGGCAGGCCGCGGCTCGCTGGCTGGCGCACTTCCTGGCGCCGGCACTGAAGCGGCCTTATAGGGCCGCTCCGGGTTGTTTCAATGCACCGCGTCGGGCCGCTGGTCGAATACCAGGACTTCCATGCGGGCGTACGCTTCTTCTTCGCCGGGCTGGCTGAACAGCACCATCAACACCACCCACTTCACCTGTTCGATGTCGATATCTTCGGCGTCCAGCGCCAGCAGACGGTCGATGACATGTTCCCGCTGCCGCGTGGACAGGATGCCTTCCTGTTCAAGATGCAGGATGTAGCCGCGGACGTCGGTGTCCAAGCGCGCTTGCTCCTGCCCGCTGAACACGCGGATGGCTTCCTTCGCGGCGGCTGCCACGTCCGGCATGCCTTCGCCCTCATCGCCGGTGAGGCCCTCCAGCCACACCAGTGCCCGTTCTATGGCAGGCGCAGCAAACCCGGCCTCTTCGAGGGCCTGGCGCAGGACGGCCCGCTCGGGCGGCGGCGCATCTTCCACGTCCATGAAGTTGTCGAACAGGAAGATGAGAATGTCGAGGACGCTATCGTTCATTTAATGGGGTGGGGAGGTGGGGCGGGGTGAAGGCGCTGGGGGAACGGCGCGACCAGGAGTGCCGAGCCGGGCGTACTGGCCGCCAGCGCGGAGTTCCAGCAGGCCAGCCAGCTCCAACTGAAGGAGATGACCCGCCAATGCTGCCGGCCTGAACCCGGTTCTCGCCACCAAAGTGTCGAAGTCCTGCGGCTCGAAGCCGAGCGCATCTAACAGTATTTCCTCGTCCCTGTCCAACCGGGGGGTCGCTTCACGGCAGGCCGCAGCGATGGCTTCCGCGGTTGGCGGCGCTACGGGGCGGGCCGCCAGGCCGGCCTCGAACAAGGGCGAAAAAGCCAATTCATTCAACAGGTCCGGCGCATTGTCCGCCAACCGGGCGCCGTCCTTTAGAAGCGCGTTGCAACCCTGGGCGGCGGGGTTGCGGATGGAACCGGGGACGGCGTACACGTCGCGGCCTTGTTCCGCGGCCAGCCGCGCAGTCACCAGGCTGCCCGAACGCAGCGCCGCTTCCACCACCACCGTACCGATGGCGAGGCCGGCCAGCAGCCGGTTGCGATAGGGGAAATGCGCCGGACGGGCGGGGATGCCTGGCGGAAATTCGGTGACGATGGCGCCGGTGGCCGCGATGGCAGCAGCCAATTCCTGATGGCGGGGAGGGTAGACGAGGTCCGGCCCGGTACCGCAGACGGCTACCGTGGGGCCCTGCGCCGCTAGTGCACCTCGATGGGCGGCG
Source organism: Janthinobacterium lividum (assembly GCA_943327025.2). GTDB lineage: Bacteria > Pseudomonadota > Gammaproteobacteria > Steroidobacterales > Steroidobacteraceae > CAIOHZ01. The sequence goes on along the minus strand of CALPVO020000260.1, from coordinate 482 downwards.
GCATCCACGCCTTCCGCCAACCCCGAGGTGACCACCCAGCCGGCAGCCACGGCGGCTGCGGCAAACTCGGCGGCGACCTCGCGCCCCACGGGCGTAGCGCGGCGGCTACCCACAATGGCCAATTGCGCCTGTTGCAGCAGGGCCGGGTTGCCGCGGACCCACAAGGCAAACGGGGCGTCGGGTAGTGCGGCCAGCAGGGGCGGGAAGCGGGGGTCGTCTTGCGGCACCAGATGGTGCCCGGGGGCTTCCAGCCAGCGCAGATCGGTGGCTTCGAAGCGCGCGGCCTCGCCCAAGATTTTCAGGAAACGGTCGCCGAGACCGAGTGCACGCAGGGTGGCGGGGCTGGCTTCGGCGAGGGCCGCGAAGCCGCCAGCCGCACGTAGCGCGGTAGTGACTGCCTGCGGGAAGAAGGCGGCGGCGCGTGCCCAGCGCACGCGGTCCGCGGCGCGGGACACGCTCGCGTTCATGGGGTCACGGGTTCC
>CALPVO020000259.1 GCA_943327025.2 Janthinobacterium lividum | reverse complement strand
TAAGCAAAGCATCCGCGCTGGCACAGATGGCCACGATGGCCAGCACGTGCTCTTGTCGTAGACCCTGCCGCAGAACGAAGGCGTTCTGGGACCCAATGGCCACGATGAGTGAGCCGCCGGTGGCAAACCCGGCCAAGGCCGCCATGGCCACGCGATCAGGCCGAGGGGGCTACGTTAGCTTTGGCATCCAGGTATTGCAGCACCTCGTCCAAACCCCGAACCTCGGCGTACTTCGCCTGCAGGTCAAACAGGTTCGCCTCATGGGGGCCAGGAGCTCGGTCGCCCACGGCATCGCGTACTACGACGGGGATGAAGCCGTGCTGGCAGCAATCGACTGCGCTGGCGCGCACGCAGCCACTGGTGGAGACGCCGGCGATGAGTACGGTATCTACCCCTAGCGACGTGAGCGTGGAGGCCAGCGAGGTGCCGAAGAAAGCGCTGGCGTATTGCTTGGTAATCAAAGTCTCACTTGGCAAGGGCTCCAACCCTTCGGCAAATGCCGCAAGTTCTGGATGGGCGCCAGCCTCGAACGACTTGAGCGCGGGTACCTTGCGGAAGAAGACACCGCCGTTGCGCCCGCCGGGCTGGTATTCGACATTCGTGTGCACGACGGGGATGCCGGCAGCACGTGCCGCCTGCAGCAAACGCACAGCCGCAGCATGAGCGGCATCGACCCCGGCATAAAGCGGAGAACCAGGAACGAGATAGGCTTTTACGAAGTCGATGACCAGCAATGCTGGCCGCGGGCCCGGCTGCAGGTTCTGGTTGAAGCCGCCACGCGCGTAGTTGGCGGCCAAAGACTCGTTCCCGGCAGGTGTTGGCACTACGCCAGTGGCCTGATTTTCGTTGGCTGACATGATTCAGATGACCTTGCCGGCCTGAAGGGCGGCGAAGCGCTCCTCGTCCACGCCTAGCAGGCCACGGTACACCTCATCGTTGTGTTGCCCCATCTCCGGCGCCGCGGAGCGAATGCCACCCGGCGTCTTCGACAACTTCGGTGCGACGTTCTGCATCTTCAGCTTGCCGAAGTGCGGGTGGTCTGTCTCCACGATGGCCTCACGAGCCTGGAAGTGCGGGTCTTCCAGCATGTCGGGCGCGCGATAGATAAGGCCAGCCGGCACGCCGTGTTTGTCCATCAATTCAAGTACCGTCTTGGTGGGCAGCCCGCCGGTCCAATGACCGACCAAGCCATCGAGTTGCTTCTGGTTCGACCCACGCGCCTGATGGTTGACGTAGCGGGCATCCTTGGCGAGCTCCGGCTGGCCCATGGCCTCGCAGAGTCGGCCGAAGACCGTGTCCTGATTAGCCGCAATGAGCACCAGTCCATCGGACGTGGGGTAGACGTTCGATGGCGCGACGTTGGGCAGGATGGCACCCGTACGCTCGCGGATGTAACCGGTCTTGTCGTACTCCGTAATCAGCGATTCCATCATGTTGAGCACGGCCTCATACAGTGCCGAGTCAACTATCTGGCCTTCGCCGGTCTTTTCGCGATAGTGCAAAGCCGAGAGTGCACCGAGACAGGCGAACGTGGCGGCCAGTTCGTCGCCGATGGAAATGCCCATGCGTGAGGGGGGAGTGGAGGGGTCGCCGACCACATAACGCAGCCCGCCCATGGCCTCGCCGATGGCACCGAAGCCGGCACGATGGGAATAAGGCCCCGTCTGGCCGTAACCAGAAACGCGAATCATGATGAGGCGGGGGTTGATCTTTCGCAGCTCTTCCCAGCCGCAATGCCACTTTTCCATCGTGCCAGGGCGGAAGTTTTCCAAAACAAAATCAGTGTGTTTGACCATTTCTTTGAACAGCGCCTGACCTTCCGGTTGCCGCATGTCCAAGGTCACTGCCTTCTTGTTCCGGCCGACGACCGGCCACCACAAGGAGGGTTCGCCCGCGGCCTGACGGCCCCAGGCGCGCATCGGGTCGCCCTGGCCGGGAGGTTCAATCTTGATGACTTCGGCGCCCATATCGCCCAGCAACTGACCACAGAAAGGCCCTGCCAGCAGGGTGCCCAACTCCAGCACGCGCAGGTCGGACAAGGGACCATTCTTGAAGGCATCGACGGACATCGGGAATCTCCGGAAATTGGGGCTGTTAACAGCCGAGGCTCAGCGTCTCGTCTGTATACAATCCCTTTGCAAGTCTCGTCAAGGAAAGGATAAGGGCAATTTTTGCACGCCAAAACCCTCCAAAAGCGTGACTCCACCCCACGAGGTATGTATACAATCGAGGGGACCGCTGTAAGGCTGTCAGGGTTGCCGTCTGCTATGAACGGCTACGCCTCCCGCTTGAAGGAAGCATTTCAGTGAGCCGTACCATCGAAATTGTCGAAGTCGGGCCGCGCGACGGCTTGCAGAACGAGCCCACGCTGGTGTCGACGCAAGACAAGGTCGCATTCATCGAGCGCGCCATTGCTGCGGGTATTCGCCGCATAGAGGTCACCAGCTTCGTGAACCCGAAGCGTGTGCCACAGATGGCGGACGCCGAAGCCGTCCTGCAGGCCCTCATGGCCAACCGCCACCCGGACGTGCGTTACGTCGGGCTGGTTCTGAATCAAAAGGGCTTCGACCGCGCATTAGCCGCTGGTTGCAACGAGGTCGGCATGGCGGTAGTCGCCAGCAACACGTTCAACTTGCGCAATCAGGGTGTGTCTACCGAAGAGTCGGTCGAGGCATGGTTGCAGATGGCGCGCGCCGCACGCGCTGCTGGCATTCGCGCACAGGTCACCGTTTCGGCGGCCTTCGGTTGTCCGTTCGAGGGTGAAATTTCGGTGGCTCGCGTGGTTGAAGTGGCCAAGCGGGTCGCCGAAGCGGAGCCGTTCGAGATTGCGCTCGCTGACACCATCGGGGTCGGCGTTCCTAGCCAAGTGACCGAACTCGTCTCCCGCGTGCGCGAGGCAGTCCCTGGCGTCAGCCTGCGCTGCCACTTCCACAATACCCGCAACACGGGTTTGGCCAACGCGTATGCCGCCGTCGAAGCCGGCGTGTCTACGCTCGATGCCAGCATCGGCGGCGTGGGCGGTTGCCCGTTCGCCCCCGCGGCCACCGGTAATATCCCCACCGAGGACTTGCTGTACATGCTCGGCCGCATGGGCGTCAGCACTGGCGTCGATCTCGACGCGGTCATCGCTACCGGCCGCTGGTTGCAGGACGTTCTCGGACGGCCTGTGCCCGGCATGTTGGTCAAGGCCGGCAACTTTCCACAGGGTCTTGTGGCCTGATGCCATTGCACCAGCGCCGCAGAGGTCCTACTCTCAGCTCCATTCCTGTTCCTTCCTTAACGACCCACCCGTAGGTGTACGCATGAGTTATCGTTTGGGTGTTGACGTCGGTGGTACTTTCACCGACCTGCTCCTCGTCAACGAGAAATCCGGCCAGACTTGGAAAGCAAAGGTGTCCAGCACACCGGCCGACCAATCCATTGGCGTGTTGCATGGCATTGAAAGGGTGTGCGGCCTCGCCGGCATCCAGCCCTCGGATATCCGAGATGTCATGCACGGCACCACGGTCGCCACCAATACCGTGCTGACTGCCACCGGCGCTCGCGTCGGTCTCGTCACCACGAAGGGCTACCGCCAGGTGCTGCAGATTGCCCGTTCCTTCGTGCCGGGCGGCCTCGGCGGCTGGGTCATCTACAACAAGTCGCTGCCCATGGCGCCGCTCTCGCTCACCATCGAAGCGGATGAGCGCGTGGGCACCAAGGGCGATGTCGTCGATGCCTTGAACGAAGACAAGCTCCGCACGGACCTCGTCGCGCTCGGTGCGAAGGGCATCGAGGCGCTCACCGTCTCGCTCATCAACTCTTTCGCCAACGACACGCATGAGAAGCGCATCCGCGCTATCGCGGCGGACGTGCTGCCGGGCATTCCGGTGTCGCTGTCGTCGGAAGTCGTGCCGGAGATGCAGGAATACGAGCGTACGGTCACCACCGTGGCGAACTCGTATGTGCGCCCGCGCGTGCAGCGCTATGTGGCGAACCTGCGCGACAAGCTCGCCAGCAAGGCCAAGGATGTCAACCTCCACATCCTGCGTTCGGATGGCGGCTTGGCTTCCTCGCAGTCTGCGGCCGACTACCCCGTCAACCTGCTCATGTCCGGCCCGGCCGGTGGCGTGAGCGG
>CALPVO020000258.1 GCA_943327025.2 Janthinobacterium lividum | reverse complement strand
CGCTATGGACAGTTGCATGTGCGCACCGCTTTCCCCGGCGGCGGCGGCTTTGATGAACGGACGACGTTGGTGATCCTGCACGATGCTGGTGGCAGCAGTCGTGACTTGCTGGCTTGGGTGCGTGAACTGGGCGAAGACCGTTCGGTCTACGCTCCCGATTTCCCGGGTCATGGCGAGTCGGACGGCACCACAGCCGTCGCCGGGGAGGCGCGACCGGTGCTAGGTGTAGCCAACGCCGCTGGCATTGAAGAGGGGCTCGATTCCGCCGCGGCAGCGGTGTTCGATTTCTGCATGGACTTGCGTCTGCGCGGCATCCACCTATTGGCGGTGGGTGCCGGGGTCGAGGTGGCGCGGCGCGTGGCAGCAGCCCGTGAAGGGCTAGTGGCGCGCGTGGTGGAAGCGTCACCAACGGAATCCACGGCCGCCGTGCGCGCGCGTCTCGACGGGCCGGGCTGAACTACTTCGCACCCGTGGGGGTGGAGGCGGCTGCCCCTGCAGCCTCAGTTGGCCCCAGGGAAGTGCGCAGCACCATCACCACCATGAGGCCCAGCAAGGGCAGCATGAGCAGGTTCAGGTATTCCCAGCCGGTGGCGAATAGCACCATCGCCGCGAATAGCGATGAGGCCCCTTGCGCGCCGAAGGTGGCGAATTCGTTCAGCGCTTGAACCCGGAACCGTTCGGCGGGCTGGTAGCTGCTGGTGAGCAAGGTTGTGCTGGCGACGAACAGCCAGTTCCAGCCAACGCCAAGCAATACCAGCGCCCACCAGTAGTGCAGCACCGTGTGGTGCCCGCTCCCGGCAATGCCGATGCAAGCGGCCATGAGGACGCAACCCGCCAACATCATGCGGCGTAACCCCAGCCAACGCAGTACATGCGCACTGAACAGCGCCGGTACGTACATGCCCAGCAGATGCGCCTGAATGACGGCGGTGGTTTCCAAAAAACTGTACCCATCCACGCTGTTCATGCTCACTGGCGTGGCGGTCATGATGAAGCTCATGGTCACCCAAGCGACCATGGAGCCCAGCACCGCCAGGCGCAGCGTGGGTTGTGCCCACAGTTCCCGCACGGAGCGCACCGGGGCGTCCGTCGCCGCGCTGCGGGTGGGTTCGCGGTGTGGCAAGGCCAATAGCACCGCGGCAGCTAACAGAAACAGCCCTGCCAGCGCCAGAAAAGACCCGGCATGCATATGCCCGGGCCACCAATTCTCAGAAACCAGCGCGACTTCCCGGCTCAAGAACGCGGCGGCTAGCGTCCCCAGCATGATGGTGGACACTGCGCGGCCGGCATCATCCGGGGGAACCCATTCGGTGGCCGCGAAACGGTATTGCTGCACGAAGGCGTTGTGCATACCCACGCCGAGGCAACCCAGACACAGCAGCGGAAAGCTTTCGCGGGCGACGCCCAGCGCCGCGAGGCAGGCAGCACCCGCCGCAAACAGCGCCGCTGCGACTAAGACCGGGCGGCGTCCCCACCGCTGCATGGCGAGTGCCGCCGGGATGGTCATGCCCGCCATGCCAACGATGGCCAGCGCGGGGGCCAGCGTGGCCAACGCCGGGCTGGGTGCGAGCTTCACACCAAGAATTCCTCCGAGCAGCACGACCATGATGCTGCCGCAGGCGGCGAGGGCTTGGGCGAGGGTGAGCAGGTAGAGCGGGTTCATGTCCGCACTTTGCCTTAAACTGCCCCGGTCATGCTGCAAGATACTTTCGAAAGAATTCTCAAGGCCCGCGTCTACGACGTGGCGATCGAGTCGCCCCTCGAGGTCGCCCCGCGCCTTTCGGCCCGGCTCGGCAACCAGGTGCTGTTCAAGCGCGAGGACCTGCAACCGGTTTTCTCGTTCAAGATTCGCGGCGCCTACAACAAGATTGCCCAGCTCACCGACACAGAAGCGGCGCGCGGCGTCATTTGTGCTTCTGCTGGCAACCACGCCCAGGGCGTAGCGCTGGCTGCGGCGCGGCGCGGCATCCGGGCGGTCATCTGCATGCCTTTGACCACGCCCGCCATCAAGGTGGAGGCAGTGCAGGCACGTGGCGGCGAAGTGGTGCTGCATGGCGATGACTACGACAGCGCCTACACCCATGCCCTGCAACTGGCAGCGGAGCAGGGCCTAACGTTTGTCCACCCGTTCGACGACCCCGAAGTCATTGCCGGGCAGGGCACCATCGCCATGGAGTTGCTGCGCCAACACGGGCCGGACATCCACGCGGTGTTTGTGCCCATTGGTGGCGGTGGGCTCATTGCCGGTATCGGTGCCTACCTGCGCCGGCTTTATCCGCACATCCGCATCATTGGCGTCGAGCCCGTGGATGCGGCGAGCATGAAGGTGTCTTTGGAGGCTGGGTACCGTGTGACCTTGCCGCGTGTTGGTCTGTTTCACGATGGTGTCGCCGTGCGTACCGTGGGTGAACACACGTTCCGCATTGCGCAGCAGGTGGTGGACGAGGTGATGCTCGTCACCACCGACGAAACCTGCGCCGCCATTCAGGACATTTACGAGGATACCCGTGCCATCGTCGAGCCCGCCGGTGCGCTCGCCGTGGCTGCCATCAAGCAATATGTGGCGCGTGAAGGCATTCAGGGCGAAACACTTATCGCGCTGAACTGCGGCGCGAACATGAACTTTGACCGCCTACGCCATGTCACCGAGCGCGCCGACCTTGGCGCGCGTCGTGAAGCGCTGTTCGCCGTGGAAATTCCTGAACAACCCGGCAGCTTCCTGCGCTTTTCCCAAGTGATTGGCGACCGCAGCGTTACCGAGTTCAACTACCGCTACTCGCGTGGCGATATGGCCTGCATTTTCGTCGGTATCGCCGTGCCGGATGGCCCGGAAGGCAAGACGCGGCTACAGGCGAAAATCCAGGCGGCGGGTTTCCCTGTTACCGACATGAGCGATAACGAACTGGCCAAGCTCCATGTGCGTTACATGGTGGGTGGCCACGCGGCCGAACTGAAGGATGAGCGCCTGTTCCGCTTCGAGTTCCCGGAACGCCCGGGGGCCTTGCTGCGTTTCCTGCAGGCGGTGGGCAGCGACTGGAACATTAGCCTGTTCCATTACCGCAACCACGGTTCCAGCAGTGGGCGGGTGCTCGCCGGTATTCAGGTGCCGTCGGCCTCTGCTGCCAGTTTCGATGCGCATATGCAGGAACTGGGCTACCAGTACACCGAGGAGAGCGGGAACCCGGCAGTCCGGTTGTTCCTGGCGTGACCGCAGCGAGTAGTTTGCCGGCGGTTTATCAGCCGCGATGTCCTCCCCGATTGGAGCACGTGCCGCTGCGCAGTGGTCCGTTGGCGGTGCGGTGGTGGAACGAGCCGGCGGCTTCGACGGACGCGGCGGGCGTTGCCGGGCAAGCGCCTGCAGTGCCGCTTACCGTTTTCCTGCACGGCTTTCTGGACACCGGGGAGACGTGGCAGTTTCTGGTCGACGAATGGCCCGAGGCGCAGCCCTTCCTCGCACTGGACTGGCGCGGCTTCGGCGCCTCACCGGATACGGGCGAGCCCTACTGGTTTCCGCAGTACTACGCGGACCTCGACGATCTGCTCGAGCGCGTCTCGCCAGATGCGCCTGTCAATCTCATCGGCCACAGCATGGGTGGCAATGTCGCCCTAGCCTATGCGGGCCTGCGTCCGGAGCGCGTGGCCGCGGTGGTCAGTCTGGACGGACATGGACTGCCGCGCACTACTGCGGCCGATGCTGTCGATACTTATCGGCGTTGGCTTGCCCAACTGCGCGGCGCCGAGCCCACGTTCGGTCGGTACCCATCGCTGGAGGCGTTTACCCAAGTCCTCGCGAAGCGCCACCCGCGGCTGCGCGCCGATCGCTTGGCGTTCATCGCAAAAGCCTGGACCCGTCCCGTGGAAGGCGGCTATACGCTGGCCATGGACCCTTTCCACAAGCTCGCGAACCCCGTGAATTACCGCCGTGACGAGATGGAAGCTTGTTGGGCGGCCATCACGGCGCCCATGCTGGTACTGCTTGCCGAACAGGGTGAGTTCCGGGCCGGCCTCGGCGCGGATGGCACGCTGGAAGCGCTGCGTCGCGTGTATTCGCGGGGGCAAGTGGTGGAGTTGCCCGGCGTGACGCATTCGCTGCACCACCAACGGCCCGTGGCCGTGGCAGCATGGCT
>CALPVO020000257.1 GCA_943327025.2 Janthinobacterium lividum | reverse complement strand
TTCGGCGGGGCCCTTGCGCCTTGGGCGGAACCGCTGTTTCTGGTGACAGTGCTGGGCACCTTGCTCGGGGGCGTTTACACCGTTTGGCAGGGCCGCGTGCGGCCAACGAAGCAAACCCGCCTGCGCACCATGCTGCTGGGCCACGGCTTCGCCTGGCTAGGCGTGCAGAGCATGTTCGTGCTCAGCTTCTTTTACGTCCGCGATTTCGTGGTGCCAGCCGTCAGCAGTTCGGCACTCGCCGATGGCCTCTACCATTTGGCGAATGCCGCCGTACCCAGCACAGCCGGCGATACCGCGGGCCGCATCCTCTCGATGGGGTTCCTGCTGCTGAACGTGGTGGGCACCGTTTTGCCCGTACTGGTGCTGAAGCCCCTCTGCGAACGCTACGGCAAGGTTTGGGTGCACCGAATGGCTATGGGCGTGATGGCGGTGGCCTACGGGTGCATCGCGCTGGTACCCACGAACGAAGTTTTCTACTACCTCGGCATGGTGCTCTGCGGCATCGGGTGGGCCTCGCTCATCTCCATCGTCTTCGCCATCTACTCGGAAGCGGTAGACGCCAGCGATATGGGCGTGAGCATGGGGGTGTTCAACTGCAGCCTCGTGTTGCCCGCACTGGCCGTGCCCGGGTTGCTGAAGTTTTCGGACGGGTTGGACCAGCACCGCTGGGTGTTCGCTCTCTTCGCCGCGTGCCTCGCGCTGTCTTTCGCCTTTTGGTGCGAAGTGAAAGAACGAGAGCCTGGGCTCATGTCTTGAGCCTGCCGCCTGTCATGCTTTGAAGCTGGAGGAAGACTTTGGCGTAAGCCATGGGCTTTTGCAGGTTTTCGGCAGACAGGGCAGCGCAGCGGGGTGGGGCCAATGGGCAAAGTAACGAACCTTTTCGATTCCTTCGCCGTGCAGTGCGAGTGCGGCAACACCGGCATGACGCTGCTGCGCAGCGGCAAGGTGCTGTGCGAGAAGTGCGGCACCACCTGGACCAACCTCACCTGGAACTGCCGCGAATGCCCCGGCGACAGGAAGTGCTGCCGGAATGGCGGGAATGTGGGTGGGGCGGTGGAAGGGTGAGGGCCTCCTTCCTCTGCCCGGCGTTGGTTGCTACGGCAGATTGAAGACCTTCGTCTTTCTGCTCGTTATCACATCCTTCGCGTTCTTGAACCCGTCACCAGCCCAGTTTGCCTGCTGGAATACTGCTTGCGGCGCACCGGCATGGCAGCAGAGTAGTCATCCGCGGTCTCGCCGCCGCCATTAATCAGCGCCATCAGTTCCGCCACCACCACCTTCATCTGGGCGGCTTGCGCGCTCATCTCTTCGCTAGCTGCCGCAGACTCTTCTGAATTGGCGGCGTTCTTCTGCACCACGCTGTCCAGTTCCGTAATGGCCCGGTTAATCTGCTCGACGCCACTGGCTTGCTCGCCGGAGGCCGAGGAAATGTCGCCCACTAGCGTGGAAACCTTGGTGGCACTCTCGCCGACGTCCGTGAAGACACCCTTGGCGCGCGTGACGATTTTGGCGCCGTCTTCCACTTTCTTCACGGTGCCTTCAATCAGCATCGCGGTGTTTCTGGCGGCTTCCGCTGCCCGCATGGCGAGGTTGCGTACTTCGTCCGCCACCACGGCAAAGCCGGCACCGACCTCGCCGGCTTGCGCCGCTTCCACAGCGGCATTCAAGGCCAGCAGTTTCGTCTGAAAGGCAATCTCGTCGATGGTCTTGATGATCTTGGCTGTCGCTTCGCTAGCCTTGGAAATTTCCGACATGGACGCCATGAGTTGCTGCATGGATTCGTCGTATTGCTTCACCACCACATTGGTTTCCCTGGAGAGGGAGTGCGCCTGCTCGGCGTTGTCCGCGTTCTGCCGGGTCATGGTGGCCATTTCTTCGAGGGCGGAAGCAGTTTCCTCGAGAGCAGCCGCTTGCTGGCTGGTATCGGCAGCCAAGGCATGGCTGGCAGATGAAATCTGCAGCGAAGCGGCGGCGACTTGCCCGGCGCTGGCGTTGAGGTTGTCGACGATACGATTGATGGGTAGGGTAATGCTCCGGGTGAGGAAAACCCCGAGACCTACCGAAAGAACCAGCGCAACCACAATCAAGCCGAGCATGATGCGGCGCGCCGAGAAGTACGCGGTATCGCTGTCGTCGTAGGCTTGCTTGCCTAAAACGTCGTTGATGTCGACGATTTTGGAGAGTGTGTCGTCGTAGGCTTGGAACGCTGTGGTGGCCTCGCCTTGCATGACCACCATCGCTTCGGCGTTTTTGCCCTCGTACGAAAACGCCATCACCTTCTTGGCGGCGGCCAAATAGACGGACCATTGGTTGTTCGCCTGCTGGAGGGCCTGCTTCTCTGTGTCCGTCAGTTGGGTTTTGCCATATTTTTCGAGCAGTGCCTGCATTTTGGCCTCGTGCTCGTCCATGACTTTGGCAATGCGGTCCATCCCCGCCTTGTCTGTCTCGATGATGTAATCGTAGAGGTCGCGATTATGGTAAGTCGACTGCATGTTGGCGTTGGCCACATCCTTGATAGGAACCAGGTTGTTTTCGTACATGCTGTTCAGCATGTCGTTGATGCTGCCGGCGTTGGAAATGCCCAAAATGCCGACGACCAGCGTGAAAAACGCGGTAACCAGAAAGCCGCTGATGAACTTGCGGCTGAGGTTCAGGTTCTTGAACATGGTGCTTTTCCCCGCGCTTTTTGCTTAAGCGACTGGTTTCTGGTGGTTCTGCGCCGCAGTGCGCTGCAAGACAATTACTCTAGATTACCCTGCCCGCCGCCGCCAGATACCGGTCCACGTTCTCTTGCGTTATCACGTCAATGCCCGTGTCGATGTTCTGCGGCAGCTGCACACCTAGGGTGGCCTGCCACAACATCAACACTGCCATCGCGCCCTGCATCGTCGGGATGGTGGCCGCGGACGAGTCGATGATGCCTTCCTTGATGGCCTCCAGAATGGGGCGGATGGCGTCCATGCCTACCACCTTCACCTGGCCCACCTTACCTGCGCTCTTGATGGCGGCCGCAATGCCGATAGGGCCCGAAGCGTCACAGCACAAGTAGCCGCGCAGGTCGGCGTGTTGCTCCAGCACGGCCGCCGCTTGGGCGGTAGCTGTTTGGATGTCGTCGTTGTCACCGCCGCCGTCCACCACAGCCATGCCTGGGTACTTCGCCAGCACCGTCAGTTGGGCTTCATATCTCTGCCGGTGGTTAGGCGCCGTGGGGTAGCCGCGCATCACGGCCACTTTGCCGGTATAGCCCAGCAGTGCCGCCAGGCGCTCGGCGGCGATGGTTCCCTGCTGCGCGAAGTCGTTGCCGACGCTGGTGATGCCCGGGTCTGGCGATGGCGAATCGAACACCACCAGCGGTATGCCCAGCCCGCGTATGTGGTTGATGGCGGCGATGTTGCCGATAGCATCCAGTGGGTCTAGCGCGATGCCGTCCGGGCGGCTCTGCACGGCACGCTCGAGCATGGCGTTTTGCTCTGCTGTGTCGGCGTTCCCGGGCGGTAGGTAGTCGATGACAATGGAGAAACCCAAGCGCGCGCTAAGCAGCTCCGCCTGCTGGCGGGCGCCCTTGTGGACTTCGTCGAACCAGGGGTGCGCCACTTTCGGGACGATGGCGAAGCGAAGTGATGTGGGCATGTTTTTATCCGCTGTCAGAGTTGGCAGCACATTTTACGGGTTCTCTAAATCGGCACCAGCGCCGTTTTTCGGCTAGCCGCCTCGCGGCGCACTGGCCGCGATGCCGCAGACAACCTCGAGCAGTTGCTCGCTGGGCGATAGTTCCAGCATGGCATCTGCCAGCGCATCGCCCATAATGGTGTTTGGTATCGCTACTCACGGTCAGCGGCTTTTATGAAGCGTCTCGCTCGAATCATTGGCTACCTCTCCTTGGCCCTTGCGCTGGGTGCGCCCTGGGTCGCTTCGCTCGCGGCCACGCCGGCACCGAAATCCACGGCTTCACCCAACGCCGGTACGCCCTTTACTATCGGCACGTTCCAAGCCGGCATGGGCGAGGCGGTATCGGGCTATCTCGAAGTGCCTGCCGCGGCTGGCGACGCCGGCACGCGTATTCCCGTCAGCATCATTCGCGGCGCGAAGCCCGGCCCGGTGCTGGTGCTCATGGCGGGGGTTCACGGTTATGAATACCCGGGCATTAC
>CALPVO020000256.1 GCA_943327025.2 Janthinobacterium lividum | reverse complement strand
GGCGTTAGGCGCAAGCGCGAGCCATGTTGGAGGCCGCTTCCGGCCGACAGTCGCGAACCATGGGGGAGGCGGCTTGCTCCCGACGAGAAAGGCCGCTGACTGAGGCCTTTTTGCGTTTCTGGGGCGCGGAACGATGCGTTTTTAGCGAAACGCGGCACGAATGGGGGATGGCTCGGCGATGTGTCCCGGCTGAGACTTTTCATCGCTATCGGCTATTTCGATGGTCTTGGTCTGGCGTTCAAGAGGGCCTTGTAACCAAATAATTAACTTTTAAGTTACCATCATGCATCTTCTGGTCTTGGGACGCGGCCGGTTCGAGGTGGTAGCCATGGCGGATGTCGGCTTATCGGCGAGCGGTGCCAGCGGTTCCTCCGAGGTGCTGGAATTCCTCCTCTCGGGCGACCCGAACTTTGCTTCCAGCGCGCGGGGGATGTTTGCGCTGTTCCAGCGCTACGCAGCGGCGGGGCGCCAGAAGTTGCCCACGGCGGTGTTTCACGAAGCGGACCGTGGCTCCGGCGTATGGCAGTTCATCAAGGGAAGGCTGCGAGTGTTTTGTTTCATCGACGACGGGGCCATGGTGGTTCTGACGCACGGAATGGTGAAGAAAACGCAAAAAGCAGATCGAAGCGAGGTCGAAAAAGCAGCGCGGCTTCGCTCGGCCTACTTGGCCGCAAAAGCGGCCGGGGCGATAACCAAAGAGGATTGGTCGCATGGTAAGTAAGGTGGAATGGCAGCACTGGGTTGCGAGCGCTCTGGCGTCTCCCGAGCTTGCTTCAGAGCACGCCAAACTGGATTTCGCCTTGGCCCTAGAACGCGCGATGGTTCAGCAGGGAGTGAACCGGGCAGGTCTGTCGCGGCGCATCGGAACAAGTGCGGCAGCAGTATCGGTTGCGCTGCGTGGCGATGCGAACCTGACCATCGACCGCATGGTGCGGCTGGCGGCTGCCCTGGATGCCACGGTGCATATCCACGTGGCACCGCGGGCGGCAAATGTGCATTGGATGGAATCGTTCAGCCGGCAAACCGACGAGCAGCTTCGCAACGCCACCAGTTGGGCAAAGCATGCAGCAGGAGGTACCCGTGAGCAGCGCTCCATCGCCGTTCCATCTTGAGGAACTGTATTTTCCCGTTCAGGAACTACGCGCTTTGCCCGGGCATGACGCCAACGGAGACCGGCAGGGCACCAACATAACGCTGTCGAAGGCGTTGAAGCCGGCTGCAGACGCCGACGACATTTACTGGTTCACGCTGACTGTTATTTCCAACGACGCCACCAGTGTGAATGCCCCGTACAGCTTTCGGGTGGAAGCGGCGGCGCTGTTCCGCTGCATCGAAGCCGTGCCAACTTCCGCCGATAGAATGCGAATGCTCGAAGACGCGGCACTCCCTGCGGTCCTCGGTGCAGTCCGAGAACGGATTGCCGAGATGAGTTCGCGAGCGCCGTGGGGCAGGTATCTGGTGAACCTACTGCCGGGCCCTGCGGACCTCGAGTTTGTCCCGCCACGCGCCGCTATCGAACTGGCGCCGGCTGATCTTTCATGAGGTACGTGCTGGACACCAACGTGCTGTTAGATGTGGCGGTGGTACAACGCTACACGCGCCCGAAATAGGCGGCTTGCTGCCGACGAAAAAGGCCCCTGAACGTGGCCTTTTTGCGTTTCTGGGGCGCGGAACGGTGCGTTTTTAGCGAAACGCGGCACGAATGGGGGATGGGCGCTGGCCTCAGTTCCGTGCAGACTTGACTCCGTCCCAGCCTCCAAATTTATTTCTACCGGAATATTCGTGTACCATTATTTCTCAAGGAATGGAGAATGACATGGCTGCTTCGGCTCAAGACGTCATTGCACCGCCAGACCCCGCGGCAGTGCTGACCAAGGCGGTCGCCCGCGCGGCGGAGCGGCTGGACATCTCGCGCGCCTCGTTAGCCAAGGTGCTGGGGGTCAGCGCGCCTACGGTCACTCGCCTTTACAGCGGCGGGTACCTGCTGGACCAGCGCCGCAAGGAATGGGAACTCGCCTTGCTGTTCGTGCGCGTGTTTCGTTCACTCGATTCTCTCGTCGGTAACGAACAGACAGCGCGCCAGTGGCTGAAGAGCGAAAACCTGGGACTTAACGCCCGGCCGGTGGATCTTATTCGTCAAACAGAAGGCTTGGTTCGTGTCGTTCACTACCTGGACGCCTCCCGCGGTCTCATCTAGCGCATTCGCTTGGCGCGGCGAGGTGTGGCGCATGGTGGAGGCGCAACACATCGCTGCCACCATGAAGCTGGTAGACAGCCGCGGCGAGCAAGACGTGCTGGAAGCTTTGTTGGAGCGAAGCAAGCCGGCACCTCTTCATGACACCGCCGGTCTGGATTACCTCCTTGCCACCCCGTTTCGGTATGCGCCCAAGCAGTACGGTTCGCGCTTTCGCGCGCCTACGGATCCTGGTGTGTTCTACGGCGCCGAGTCGGTCACGACTGCCGGCGCGGAGTTGGGTTACTGGCGTTGGAAATTTCTGGTCGACGCGGTCGACCTTGAGCGTATCGAGCCCGTGGCACACACCGCGTTTCGGGTAGAGGTAGCCACTTCGGTGGTGGATTTGCAGCGCCCACCATTTGCAGCCGACGCGGCCGTGTGGGAACACAAGACCGCCTACGCTCCAACGCAGCGGTTAGCTCGAGTGGCGCGCGAAGCTAACGTCGGCGGCATTCTGTACCGGTCTGTGCGCGCTCCGCAGCCTTCGTGGTGTCTGGCGTTGCTTTCACCCACCGGCTTTGCCGCGCCCGCGCCGCATGCCGAGCAGCAAACCTGGTTTATGGCTGTATCGCGGCACGGGGTAACGCTGCGGCGGGATACCGCTTCGATGCAGTTTTCGGCGGCGGGGTGGTAGGGGGATTATCGTGCGAGCGCCGGAACCCGCGTCACAGTGACCGACAAGCGGTATTCACCCACTTCATGTGGGGTAGGGAATTTGACAATAAGGAGGCGCGAGCAAACTCGCTCCCCTAAGGCAATGTTGTGGGAGGCAGATAGCTAGCAATGTGGGAGGCAGTTTGCTGCCGACGAGAAAGGCCCCTGAATGGGGCCTTTTTGCGTTTCTGGGGCGCGGAACAGCGGGTATTTAGCGAATCGCGGTACGAATGGGCGATGGCGTTTTTGTCGCTTCCCGCAGAGAGTGTTCGGGTCGTTAGGGTGGATTTCACTCGCCAATTAGTATTTCGTAGGTTTCGAATGTTTCGTTCGTTTCGTAATGAGAGTAGTCTAACCGGCCTATCCGGAGGACTTCCCATGCCTGCGAACAAGCGCCATTCCGTTGCACCCCCTACCGACACAGAACTCGAGGCGGCTCGGGTGGCGCTCACCTGGCTTGAGGCTTCCAGAGCTCCCTTTGGCAGCAACCCTTTACCGCCTACGCGGCTCGGACTGCTCGGCGATTCGGGCCGCTCTGTTCCATTGCCGCTATCGGCCACGGCGCTGCTGTTGGAGGTTCTGCGAAATCTCGCGGAAGGACGTGCCGTCACCGTGGCGGTTCAGGAAAGTGAACTGACCACGCAACAAGTGGCAGACCATCTCAAGGTCTCGAGGCCGTACGTGGTGCGCCTCATCGAGGAAAACCGGTTACCCGCAAGGAAGGTAGGTAGCCGTCGCCGCGTGGCGTTGCAAGATTTGTTGCGCTTCGAGGAGCAGCAGCGCGCGCGTAGTCGCGCTGCCTTGGATGAACTTGCCCGCATCGACCGCGAACTGGGCTTGTAGCATGGGGGTGGGTGGTGGAGCTGCCGGTCGCTGTTCTGGATGCCAACGTGCTTCATTCCTATCCGCTAACGCTATTGCTGTTGGAGCTTGCGGTGGCAGGGCTTTTTCTGCCCGTGTGGTCCGAGGACATACATGCGGAATGGATCCGCTCGGTCGTGCGCGCTAGGCCGACATTATCTATGGAACAACTAGGCCGGCGTCGAAACGCCATGAATGCTGCCCTGCCGCAGGCCAACGTTGGTGGCTAATGTATCTCGCGGGCGCCGGCCCGTTTGACGCCAACAATCCGAAGCCTAGGATGAAGCGTAATACAGCTAATGCACGGTGTGACGATGTCCGGTGCCCCCGAAAACGACCCGCCCAGCCGCACAATCAATGTGTGGGTGCCCATGGCGCTTTACCAGCAGCTGGAGAGCCT
>CALPVO020000255.1 GCA_943327025.2 Janthinobacterium lividum | reverse complement strand
TACAATTTTCCGCAAGCCCTGTCCCCGCAGTGCTAAGAACTAGCGGAGCTTTCTGGTTTTCTCGATGTTGCAGGAAAGCAACGCCTATCTGTCCTGTACAATCTTGGCCGTCGGCGACTGTTATCATTTGCACAGTATTGTCGTACTGCACCTTTGGCATTACGGCAGGCGGGACGGGAACTCACGGCGATGTCCATTTACCGGCAGAACATCCAATTTCCCGCGAAGGACGCGGCCTTGCGGGAGGATGTCCACGCGCTTGGCGGTTTGGTAGGGGAAATCCTGCGCGAGCAGGGCGGCGAAGAACTCTTCCTGCGGGTGGAGGGTGACCGTGTCGCCGCCATCCGTCGCCGCGAGGGGGATCCCGACGGCGCTGCCGACCTCCGTCTACGGACCAGTGGCCGCACTCCCGCGGCGGCCCGTGATCTTTCCCGCGCCTTCTCCACCTGGTTTCAAGTCGTGAACCTCGCCGAGAAAGTGCACCGGACGCGCCGCCGTCGGCAGTACCTCAACGACGCCGATCACCCGCAGCCCGGTGGCATCGCCGATTGCCTCCAGCGACTGAAGCGCGACGGCTATACCGCCGCCGAGGTTCGCCAGATGCTGGAGGGGCTGCGTATCTATCCCGTGTTCACGGCGCACCCGACGGAATCCACGCGCCGGACCATGCTGCGCAAGCAGCAACGGGTGGCGGAACTGATGCTGGAGCGCATCGACCCCAACCTGACGTTGCCCGAGAAGCGGAGCAGTTGGGAACGTATCCGCACCGAACTGACTTCCGCCTGGCAGACCGAGGACCATCCTCGCGAACGGCTGACGGTGGCCGACGAGCGCGAGCATGTTCTTTACTACCTCGTTGAAGTCATCTACCGCATCGTCCCGGCGCTCTATGAAGAATTGGCGTTCGCGATGGAGCGCGTATTTGATGAACCCTGTGACCCGTCAACCCTGCCGGATTTCATCCGCTGCGGTTCTTGGGTGGGGGGTGACATGGACGGCAACGCCGACGTGCACGCCAAGACCTTGCGCGAGACTTTGCGTCGGCATCAGCGCGTCATCGTCAACGCCTACTTCGGCGAGGTGCAGAAACTCGCGGAGCAGTTGTCGCAGAGCGCTAGCCGCGTTGGCGTATCAACCGCGTTGATGACCCGCTCGGAGGAATATGCACGCCGTTTGCCGGGCGTGCAGGGCATGACTCCGGCGCGTCATGACCGCATGCCGTATCGCGTCTTCTTGGGTCAAGTGGCTGAGCGTCTGCGCGCTACCTATGAAGCGCTGCCGGAACAGTACGAGTCCGCGACGCAGTTCGCGGAAGACATCCGGTTGGTGGCCGAGAGCCTCGCGGCGCATCATGGGCGGGCTGCAGGGCTGTTCTATGTGCAGCGATTGTTGCGCCGTGTGGGTACCTTCGGCTTCCATCTGGCGACCATCGACGTGCGCCAACATGCCGAGGTTCATCATGAGGTGCTGGCGCAGGGTCTGGCAGATCCGGATTGGTGCGAGCGTGCTCCTGCCGAACGTGCCGCGCGCCTCGCCGCCGTACTCGATGCCGACCTGGGGCCTGCAGCGCCTTTGGACGCCATTGGCCGGCGGACTCTCGGCGTGTTTGAGGCCATGGGCCATGCGCGACATCGCTTTGGCCGCGCGGCTATTGGCGAATATGTCATCAGTGGTACCCGGGGCGTGGACGACGTGCTCGCCGTACTGGTGCTGGCGCGGTGGGCCGATGTGCTCGACCAGAAGACGGGACAGGCTGTGCTCGACGCCGCGCCGTTACTCGAAACCATCGACACGCTGGAAGGCGCGGGTGCTTTGCTTGAAGCCCTGTGCGCCGTGCCCGCCTACCAACGGCACCTGGAGGCCCGTGGGCGTCGTCAGGTGGTGCAATTGGGTTACCCGGACAGCGGCAAGGATGGTGGCTTGGTGGCATCGCGCTGGGCCATCCACGTAGCACAGCAGCAGTTGGCGGCGACGGCTCGCAGCCAAGCGGTGCATTTAACGTTGTTTCATGGGCGTGGCGGTGCGGTTAGCCGCGGCGCCGCGCGTACGGATGTGCTGGTGCGCAGTGCTCCCCCGGGTGCCTTTCGTGGCGAACTACGCGTCACGGAGCAGGGTGAAGTGGTGAGCCATGGCTACGGGCTGAAGCCCATCGCCATGCGGACCTTCGAACAAGCCTTCCATGCCGTGATGCTGGCGAGCACGCCAGCGGCTACCGCGCGCCAAGAGGACCCCGAACACCATGTGGTGATGCGTACTTTTGCGTTGGCCAGTCGCGACGCTTGGCAGCGCTTGGTTTATGGCAGTCCGGATTTTCATCGCTGGTTCCGTCAGGTCACACCGCTCGATGCTATCGAGCGCATGCAGATCGGGTCGCGTCCGGCAATGCGCGTGGGGGGGCGGGGCTTGACCGCGTTGCGGGCCGTGCCTTGGGCCTTTGCGTGGAGTCAGGCCCGATTCTTTTTGCCGGGTTGGTATGGCGTAGGCACGGGGCTCGACGCAGCCTTGGCGGCCCATGGCGGTGCTGCGGTGGAAGATATGTTGGCCCGCTGGCCCTTCTTTTCCGGGCTACTGGACGACGTCGAGCAGCAGTTGGCAACGACTGACCTGGAGATTGCTGGCTTCTATGCGCAGTTGGCGGAGCCTGGCCTGGCGAGTTACCTCTCCCCCGTACAGGCGGAATACACCAGAACGGTAGAGCACTTGCTGCGCTTGAAGGGTGAAAGCCGCTTGCTGGACGGCGACCCAACCATCCAGCGCGCCATCAAACTACGCAACCCTTATGTGGACCCCATGCATTTGATGCAGGTGGACTTGCTGCAGCGTTGGCGCGCCAGTGGCCGCGAGGATCGCGACCTGTTCGAGGCCTTGTTGGCCAGCATCAGTGGTATTGCGCAGGGACTGCAAGCTACCGGGTAAAGCGGTAGCGCGCTTGCCACAGGCCGTGTGCCCAGTGGGTAGACCCAGTTACCAGCGGCTCAACACTCCGGAACGTTGACCGCGAGGCCGCCTTGGGAGGTCTCTTTGTAGCTGGTCTTCATGTCTTCGCCGGTCTGTCGCATGGTGGCGATGACCATATCCAACGAGACCTTGTGAGTGCCGTCGCCGCGCATGGCGAGGCGCGCCGCGTTGATGGCCTTCACTGCACCCATGGCGTTGCGCTCGATGCAGGGAATTTGCACCAGGCCTGCGATAGGGTCGCAGGTGAGCCCCAGGTTGTGTTCCATGCCAATCTCGGCTGCATTCTCGAGTTGCTCATTGGTGCCATTCAGCGCGGCTACCAAGCCCGCGGCAGCCATGGAGCAGGCCACGCCCACTTCGCCCTGGCAACCCATTTCCGCACCACTGATGGAAGCGTTGCGTTTGTAGAGCATGCCGATGGCGCCGGCCGCGAGCAGGAACCGCACCACACCTTGTTCGCTGGAGCCCGGCTCGAAGCGACGGTAGTACATGAGGACAGCCGGGACGATGCCAGCGGCACCATTGGTCGGTGCCGTGACAACGCGACCGCCAGCGGCATTTTCTTCATTGACCGCCAGCGCCCAGGCGTTCACCCAGTCCATGGCTTCCATCGGCCCCGGGCTAGAGGCTTCGTTCAGCATGCGGTGCAACTTCGGCGCGCGGCGCCGCACCTTCAGGACGCCGGGCAACAGACCTTGCGCGGAGAAACCACGCGTGATGCAGCCCTGCATCACGGCCCAGATTTGCAGCAGGCTGTCGCGAGTGACGGAGGCGGGTCGGAAAGCTCCCTCATTTGCCATCACCAGTTCGTTCAGTTCCAGCCCGGTTTCCCGGCAACGACCGAGTAGGGAGGCGCCATTCCAGAAAGGGTGTGGCACCACCGTGGCGGTGGCGTCGTCGTTGGCGGTGCCGAAATCGGCAGCACGGACGATGAAGCCACCCCCTGTGGAATAGAACTCCTCGCGCAGCAGTACTTCGTCCGCAGCATTGAAAGCGGTGAAGCGCATGCCATTGGCGTGCAGTGGCAGCACTTGGTCGCGGTGGAACAGCAGGTCCAGTGCTTCATCGAAGGGCACGGCATGCGTGCCTAACAAGCGCAGTTCCTGGGCGCCGCGAATTCTTTCGAGAGCCGGGTCCATGCTCTCGGGGTCGAGCGTCGCCGGCTCCATTCCCTCGAGGCCAAGCAGCACGGCGCGGTCCGTAC
>CALPVO020000254.1 GCA_943327025.2 Janthinobacterium lividum | reverse complement strand
GAAATGAACGGCGCTGCTGCCTGGGCCGGACTCGGCCTTTTCTTCATTGGCATGCGACTCATCGGCTCCCACCTCCAACAACTCGGTGGCGGCTCGCTGCGTGCACTGCTGGCACGCACCCTGGGCCGCCCGTTAGTGCCCCAACTGGCAGGTTTCGTCTCGGGAGCGCTCACGCAGTCCACCAGCGCGGTCACCTTTATCGCCGCCGGGCTGGTCAGTGCCCGCACCACCACGGTAGTGGGTGCCCTCCCACTGCTGGCCTGGGCCAATGTGGGTACGTCCGTGCTGGTGCTGCTGGCCGGCTTGAACGTCAAAGCGCTGGTTTATTACCTGCTCGGCGCGGTCGGCATGGCCTTTTTTGCCGGCGTGGAACAGCGAGAAAAAGGCCGACATGCGTTGCTGGCCCTGCTGGGCCTCGGCTTGTTGCTGCTGGGTCTTTCCCTTCTGAAAGGCAGCGTCGCGGACTTGCGCGCTAACCCTTGGGTCCATGAATTCCTGGAGTTCGCCGGTTCCGCGGAAGTGGTGTCCTTGCTGGTCGGCTTCATCATCGCCACGGCGGTGCAGTCGTCTTCCATCGTCACGGTACTGGCCTTGCCGCTGGTGCATGAAAACTTGCTGGGCCTACCCCAAGTAACGCTGATGATTTACGGCGCCAGCATCGGTTCGGGGTTCGCCGTGCTGTTGCTAGCGCAGGGCATGGAGGGCGCCTCCCGGCAATTGGCGCTCTGTCAGGTGGGCCTGCGCGTCGCCGCCGCCACCGTGCTGCTGCCCATGTTCGCCGTCGAGTCCCTCACTGGGCTGCCGCTGGTCATGGCCGGCGTCAGCGAACTGTCGGCCAATGTTCCTACTCAGTGTGGTTTGATTTACCTGACATTTCAGGTGACGGTGTCTGGTGCGGCGGCACTGGGCGGACCTTGGCTCTGCAAGATGGCGGCGCAGTTATCCCCAGAGGACAAGTCTGACTCGCAACTGAAGCCGGCCTACCTCTTTGACGAGGGCACCAGAGACCCGGCAACGGCGTTGACCCTGGCCCAACTGGAGTACCGGCGTCTGGTGGGGTTTTTACCGGAATACGTCGAGGAATTGCGCGACGAGGAAGAGCGGACGCCGGGCTATTTGCCGTTTGCCCAGCGGACGGCTGTGAACACGGCAGTGGCCAGCGAGATCGTCAGTTTTCTGGGGGCCACCCAACACCTGCACCCGGACATGACCGATGTGGATCGGCTCTACGGCTTGCGCGGACAGGTGCTTGGCCTGCAAACCCTCCAAAACACTTTGGCAGAATTCGTGACCCACATGGGAAGCGTGCCCTTGGCGGAACGCCCCGCGCTGGCATTGCACATGGTGGAGGGCCTCCACATGCTGCTGGGGCTGGCGGGCGAAGCCTTGGACGAAGGCGAGGCAGCGGCAGACTCCAGGGAAATGCTGGCCGGTATGACCGGCGAACGCGGCGCCCTCATGGAGCGCGTCCGCAAGGAATTGCTCGGGGGGGCCCAAAACCTTTCTGGACGAGAAGCCCTGCTGTCGGCAACGCTGCTCTTCGAGCGTCTGTTGTGGTTACTGCGCCGCCTGACCGCGTAGCCGGTTGGTAAAGGCGCTTTCCTAAGGTGGGCTTCCCAGCGTACGCAAGCGAACGCCACGCGCGGCCGTAGTTGCGGCTACAATCCGTGTCCGACGTGCTGTTTCAGGAGCCTCACCGTGGTTACGCTAGTTGAAGAACTCGTACTGCTTGCCATCGAAGACGATGGTTCAGTGGCCTACACCGCCGGTGCCCCGGGCTTCGGCATGGCGGTCATTGGTGCCGCTCTCGTGGAACTGAACCAGTTGGGCCGCGTCGATGCGGACACCCAGGCGCTGCGAGTGTTGTCGAAGGAACCTACCGGCGCGACAGCACTGGACCGCGTGCTCGCCGAACTGGCAGCCCAGGAAGAACTCCCAATCGACCAAGCTGTTCGCGCGCTGTTCATCCATGCCCCTGAAGTCGTCCGACTGGCGCTCGCTGCGCTGGCCTCGCGGAACATCCTGCACGCCGAGGAAAAGCGCTTCCTGTGGGTGCTGAAGTCCCGCCGCTACCCCATCACCGATGGCCGTGAGCAGAAGGAGGCCAAGTTGCGCATCCTGCACTCCTTGCTCGGCGACGAACTGCCCACGCCGCACGACTCCGCTCTCATCGGGCTGGCAGCCGCCGGTGGGCTACTGGAGGCCTTCCTGTCCACTGCCGAAATTGCGCGTCTGGAAAAGCGTCTCGAAGATATCGGTGGGCTAGATCTCATTGCACGCGGCGTAGAATCCGCCATCCAAGACGAAAACGCCGAGCGGGCCAAGGCGGCCATGCTGCCGCCCTACTGAACCAACTACGAATCATAGAAGGGAGAAGATACTTGGACACGAACACTGAAAATGTCGACGGCATCACCGTCGCGCTACCCGCCGGCCGTCTCGATTTCGGTGCGGCTGCACCGTTCCAACAGCAACTCGAGCAGGCCGTAGCGGCCAAGCCGCGCGGGCTCATCGTGGACTGCAGCAGCCTGGACTACGTCTCCAGCGCCGGCCTGCGGGTGTTTCTGGTGGCCGCACGTGCCGCCAAGGCAGCGGGCATCGGTTTCGCCGTCAGCAGCATGAAGCCGGCCGTGAAGGAGGTTTTCGACCTCACGGGCTTCGGCAATGTCATTACGCTGTGCGCTGATCGCGCCGCAGCCGTCGCAGCGCTCGCTTAAGTAGCAGTGTGAAGACAGCCCATTGGCAATTGCCCGGCGATGCCGAGCAATTGCCTGCCGCCATCGCGTTCCTCCAAGGCTTCTGGGAGGAAGCGGAACTGCCCGCGGCTCTAGGGTTCACCTTTGAACTGGCGTTGGAGGAGGTCTTCCTCAACGTAGCCTTGCATGGCGCGGACAGCAGCAGAGTGCCCTCGGTAGAGTTGGCAGTAACTGCCAACGACACCGAGGTCGTGCTGGTCGTCGCGGACGATGCCCGGCCCTTCGACCCGCTAAGCCTCGCCACCCCAGACACGGGCGCGGCGTTGGAAGACCGCGCCATCGGTGGTCTCGGCGTATTTCTGGTGCGGCAGATGATGGATACTGTGTCCTACACCTACGAAGCCGGCCACAACCGGCTACGGATGACCAAACACCTCAACCAGCCCTGAGCGCTGGCGGGAAGGCAGGGGAAAGAATGAAGCGTTTCTTCGCTGCACTGCGCCCAGTGCTGTTGCCGCTTGGACTCATCGTCGCGGTGTCGGCTTTGTTGTTGGCCATGGACCCGGCTAAAGACGCCAACAGAGACACGCGCATTCCCCGCGTAGCACTCATGCAGCATGCCTCGCAAGGCGCTCTGGACGATGGCGTCACCGGGGTGCTGCGTGGTCTCGAAAAGCGCGGGTTCATCGCTGGCAAAACCATGCAGTTGCAGCAGTTCAACGCGCACGGCGAATTGGCTACCGCCAACGACATTGCCCGCCGTGTGACGGACGGTTCTTTCGACCTCGTCATCACCGTGTCCACAGCTTCGCTGCAGGCCGTGGCCAACGTGAACCGCCAGCACGGCGTACCTCACGTGTTCGGCATCGTGGCGAAGTCCTCCATCGCCGGTGTGGGTGTCAGCGGCACTGATCCCATGGACCATCCTCCCTACATGTCCGGTGCCGACAGTTTCCTCCCTGTGGACAGACCGCTGGAGCTGGCGCGCCGCATGTACCCGGGGCTGCGCAAGTTAGGCCTGGTCTGGCATTCAGCAGAGGCAAACTCCGAGGCCTATACCAAGGTCACTCGCGAAGTGTGCGCCAAACTCGGCATCGAACTACTGGAAGCCACTGTGGATACGCCCTCGGGTGTCGGTGAAGCAGCCGCTTCGCTGGCCTCCCGAGGCGCCGAAGCCTTTATCGTCACGGGTGACGTCATGGTGCTCGTGTCGGTCGACTCCGTCATCAAGGCCGGTTTGCAGGCCGGTATTCCGACTTTCACCATTTCCCCCGGCAACGTGCGCAAGGGCGCCCTCTTCGACCTCGGTGCCGACTTCCTTACCGTGGGTATGGAAACCGGAGATTTGGCAGCTGATGTCCTTGGTGGCCGCAACCTGAAGGACGTACCGGTCACCAACCGTGTGCCCGAGCGCTTCAACCTGAACCTCGTCGCCCTGGCGAAGTTCCCGAAATGGCAACTGCCACCCGGTGTCGCCGACGAAGCCCAAGT
>CALPVO020000253.1 GCA_943327025.2 Janthinobacterium lividum | reverse complement strand
TCGGTAAGGATTTGGCATTCGTCCGCGCCGAGCGCCACGGCCACAGCGACGGCGGTGGTATCGGAGCCACCGCGCCCGATGGTGGTGATATCGCCGGCCGCGTTGATGCCCTGAAAACCTGCGACGACCGGTACCGCCCCTTCTGCAATGATGGCCGCGAGGCGTTGCCCGTCGATACCTTCGATGCGCGCCTTGCCATGCACGGCGGTGGTGCGCATCGGCACCTGAAAGCCCACCAACGAACGCGCGGGGACGCCTACATCGTGGAGCGCCATGGCGAGCAGCGATACCGACACTTGCTCGCCAGTGGATAGCAGGCTGTCGAGTTCGCGCGGGTGGGGGTGCGCACTGACTTCACGGGCAAGGTCTACCAAGCGGTCCGTGTGGTCGCCCATGGCGGACACCACCACCGCCACGTCCACCCCACGAGCACGCAGGCGCGCGATGCGCACCGCTACCTTGCGAATGAGTTCAGGCGAGCCGACCGAAGTACCGCCGTATTTTTGGACGATGAGCGGTCGGCGGGACATGGTGACGGGCTAGGCGCCCAGCTTCGCCGCCACCCAGGGCTGCACGCCAGCGAGCGCCCCGGCCAGCTTGTCCGGATCTGTTCCGCCGGCCTGGGCGAAGTCTGGGCGACCCCCCCCCTTGCCGCCCACCTGTGCTGCCACATGGCCAACGAGTTCGCCAGCCTTGACGCGACCAACCAGGTCCGCAGAGACGCCGGCGACCAAAGCGACCTTGCCGTCTTCCACGGCGGCCAACACCACCACCGAACTGCCGAGCTTCGCCTTCAGCCCATCGACGACGCCGCGCAACGACTTGGCATCCGCACCATCGATACGCGCCGCCAGCAGCTTGATACCGGCCACTTCAACGGCTTGCGCAGAAAGATCGCCGCCTTGGCCACTGGCGAGCTTGGACTTGAGTTGCTCCACTTCCTTTTCGAGGCGACGGGAACGTTCCAGCAGCGCCTCCACCTTCTCGGCAACGTCTTCGCGAGTACCGCGAACGAGTTGCGCCACCGTCTTGAGCCTTTGCTCATCCGCTGCCACAGCATCCAGCGCACCCTGCCCAGTGACCGCTTCGATACGGCGCACGCCCGAAGCGACACCCGATTCTGCGAGCAGTTTGAACAGGCCGATATCGCCCGTGCGGGACACGTGCGTGCCACCACACAGTTCAGTAGAACGTTCGCCAATGCTGAGCACGCGAACTTCGCTTTCATATTTCTCACCGAAGAGACCAATGGCACCGGCGGTGATGGCGTCTTCGTAGGCCATGACACGCGTTTGCGCCGCGCCGTTCGTGCGCACTTCGAGATTCACCCATTGCTCGATGCGCGCCAACTCCGCAGACGACACGCCCTGGAAGTGGCTGAAGTCGAAACGGAGACGGTCCGCGGAGACGAGCGAACCCTTCTGCTGCACATGGGCACCCAGCACTTCGCGCAGCGCGGCGTGCAAGAGGTGCGTAGCCGAATGGTTGCGGCGCGTGGCGTCGCGACGCTCTACGTTGACCGCCGCTTCCACGCGTGCCCCCACTTCAAGGGCACCACCAGCCAGATGCCCGACGTGTGCGTGCTGCTTGCCCACCTTCACGGTGTCGCTGACGGTGAACTCGGCAGCGCCGGCCAGCAACAGGCCGGTGTCGCCCATCTGGCCACCGCTTTCGGCGTAGAACGGGGTTTGGTCCAACACCACTTGGCCGGATTCGCCCGCTTCCAGACGCTGCACCTGCGCCCCATCGCGAATAAGAGCCACGACCGTGCCAGTGGCTGCGGTGTGTTCATAGCCACAGAAATCAACGCGGCCTTCCAGCTTCACGGCATCGCGCAGGTCTACGCCGAACTTGCTGGCGGCACGCGCACGGTCGCGCTGTGCTTCCATGGCGGCCGCGAAGCCGGCTTCGTCGATGGCGAGGCCGCGTTCACGCGCCACGTCCGCGGTGAGGTCCATGGGGAAACCGTAGGTGTCGTACAGCTTGAAGACCGTCTCACCGGGGATGGTGATGCCTTCCATGGAAGCAATGACGCCTTCGAGCAGGGCCATGCCATTGACCAGCGTTTCGGCGAAGCGCTCTTCTTCCTGGCGCAGCACCCGAGCCACGTGGTCGCGAGCCGCGCGCAGTTCCGGGTAGGCCTCGCCCATGACAGCGTCGAGATCCGTCACCAAGTCCGCGAAGAACGGCTTCGACTGGCCCAACTTGTAGCCATGACGGATGGCGCGACGAATGATGCGACGCAGGACGTAGCCACGGCCTTCATTGGAGGGCAGCACGCCATCGGTGATGAGGAAGCTGCAGGCACGGATGTGGTCTGCGATAACGCGCAGGCTCGGGCTGGCGGCATCCGTGCTACCGGTAACGCGCTGCGCCGCCTGCAACAGCGACTGGAACAGGTCGATGTCGTAGTTGCTGTTCACGCCCTGCATGACGGCGCTGATGCGCTCGAGGCCCATGCCGGTGTCGACGGCCGGCTTCGGCAGCGGCGTGAGCACGCCATCGGCTGAACGGTCGAACTGCATGAACACCAAGTTCCACACTTCGACGAAGCGGTCGCCGTCTTCATCCGGCGTGCCCGGCGGGCCACCGAAAATGTGCTCGCCGTGGTCCCAGAAAATTTCCGTACACGGACCGCAAGGGCCGGTATCGCCCATGGACCAGAAATTCGACTTCGCCCCCATGCGGGTGATACGCGCGGGGTCTACGCCGACTTCCTTCGACCAAAGGTCGAAGGCCTCGTCGTCTGTCTCGTAAACGGTGACCCACAGGCGGCTCTTCGGCAGCCCCAACGTGCCGGTGAGGAAGTTCCAGGCGAAGTGGATGGCGTCGCGCTTGAAGTAGTCGCCGAAGCTGAAGTTGCCCAGCATTTCGAAAAAGGTGTGGTGCCGCGCGGTGTAGCCGACGTTTTCCAGGTCGTTGTGCTTGCCACCGGCGCGAACGCAGCGCTGGCTGGTGGCCGCACGGGTATAGCTACGCACGTCCTTGCCGAGGAAGCAGTCCTTGAACTGCACCATGCCGGCGTTGGTGAACAGCAGCGTGGGGTCGTTACCGGGAACTAGCGAACTGGACGCGGTGACCGCATGCCCTTGCTCGCGAAAGAAATCGAGGAAGCGGGCGCGTACTTCGGCGCTGCCCATGAAGGGGACGGGCGGGACGGGGCGTTCAACGGTCATGAGGCGGTCTCTGCTGGTACGGGGCTAATCCACGTGGGCGGAGTCCTCGGGCATGTCAGCGTCCAGGTCCAGGTCTTCCAAATCGACCCGGTCCACGACGAACGCCATGCGCACCTGCGCTGACGTGAAGCCGCGATACAGCAGGAAACGGGACTGCCGGGCGCGCTCTTCGAGCGTGCCGGGCGGCTCCACCCCGAACCTCCGACGGCGCAAGGCCTGCGCCCGCTCCGCCCACACCGGTGCCGCTTCGTTGATGGCCCCGGTGATGAGGTGTTCGGGTAGCCCCTTGCCGCGCATTTCCTGACGGATACGACGGGGACCCTGCCCACGACCTGAATGGTACGCGACAAAATGCTCGGCGTAGCGCCCGTCGTCGAGGAAGCGAGCGTTTTCGAGCGCAGCAATGGCGCTTTCGACGGCATCTGCACTAAAGGAAACCGCCAGCAGACGGTCCCTTAACTCCGCCGACCCGTAGTCGCGCCGGGCGAGCAGCGCTATGCCCTTTTGGCGAGCGGCCTCAGGGTCTTGTTGGCGGGCAGCGGCAGCGGCGGCCGCCTCAGCCGCAGCCTCTTCAGCGGCGGCAGGGTCCTGCGGGAAGAGGCTACCCTCCCCCGCCCGCGGACCACGCGCCCCGGACGGGCCACCCCGGCGGCTGCCGACGCGGCCGCCCCAGCGGTCAGTTCGCCGCTTCACCCGAACCCTCGGTAGCGCCGCGACGCACCGGGAGCATCTTCTTGCGAATCTGCGCCTCGATTTCCTGCGAGATGGCTGGGTTGTTGCGGAGGAACTCGCGGGCGTTGTCCTTGCCCTGGCCGATACGCTCGCCCTTGTAGCTGTACCAGCTGCCCGACTTCTCCACGATGCCATGGGTGGCACCGAGGTCGACGACTTCACCTTCGTGGGAGATGCCAGCGCCGTAGATGATTTCGAATTCGGCTTCGCGGAACGGCGGCGCGACCTTGTTCTTGACCACCTTGACGCGAGTAGCGTTGCCCACCACTTCCTCGCCGTTCTTCAGCGCACCAATC
>CALPVO020000252.1 GCA_943327025.2 Janthinobacterium lividum | reverse complement strand
ATTTCCGACATGCACCCGGCTGGCGTGACGGGCCCCATGGCGCCAGCCAGTACGGCCGGCACGATGATGCAGCCTTGGCCCTTCTCGGCGAAGGCCCGCAGGGAACCCAGCATGCGGCCGTCGAAGGTGAGCGGGGAATTCGAATTGATGTTGCCGAGTACCACCGTGTTCGTCTCGAGGAACTCGGCGCCGAACAGCAGTTCTGCCATGGCGATCGCATCGCGGGCGTGGCCCGGGGTTTCCGGCGTCGCTTCGCAGCCTTGGTCGCTGTAGCGGAAGAAGGCGTATTGCGTATCGAGATGGCGTTTGCCTGCGGCGATATCCATGGGTTCTACCATGGCACCACCGGAGAAGTGGATGGCGGGGGCTACATGGGCCAATTTGATGAAATTGTGCAGGTCTTCGAGGGTGCCATAGCGGCGCCCGCGATCGAGACATGACACGAACGGCGGGCCACCCACAGGCGAAAACACCGTAGCATTCCCGCCGAAGCGGACTGACTTGACTGGGTTACGAGCCTCGAGCTTGAACTCCGCAGGTGCGGTAGACAGCAGTTGCTTGGCCATGCCACGAGGAATACGTACCCGTTCGCCCTGCACATCGGCCCCGGCCTCCCGCCACAGCCGCAAGGACTCCGGGTCGCGGCGGAACTCAACGCCAATTTCTTCCAGCAGTGTTTCCGCGTTGTACTCGATCACGTCCACAGCTTCACTGCTGAGCAGCTCGACCACGGGCAGGCGGCGCTGAATATAGGGCAACTGCGCAGCGCGGGCCTTGCCGCGGGCGGCGCGGCGTTGTTCACGGCCATTGGGGCGGTGGCTGGTGGGCACGTCGGCGGTCATTTTCACCCCTGTTTACTAGCCAACGACTATAGCCCATCGGTCGTCCGACGGCGTGCGGAACGTTTTGTGAAAAAACCCTTGCCGATGCCGAATTCGTGGTCGTGCTAGATTTCGCGCCAGCGGAAATTCGCTACCCTAGCCCGCTCGGCGTGGCCGGTCTTGCTGTTGCCACGGAGTTTGCCCCCGCGTGAAGCGCGCCTCGCGACACTATTCGGCTTGGAGCCTGCTGCGCGCCCGTTTGAGTGGTGCCGGCTTCTGGCGTCCGCTGTGGAGTGGGAACCGGCTACAGCAGGCCTATGACGTGGTGGTCGTGGGGGCAGGTGGGCATGGGTTGGCCACGGCCTACCATCTCGCCAAGGACCACGGCATCAAGCGCGTCGCGGTGCTTGAAAAACGCTTGGTGGGCTATGGCAATGTGGGGCGCAATACCACCATTGTTCGGTCGAACTATCTGCTACCCGAGAACCACTACTTCTACGAGGACGCTCTGCGTCGCTATGAAGGGCTTGGGCGGGAACTGAACTACAACATCATGTACAGCCCACGGGGCGTCGTGGACATTGCTTTGTCCGATGACGACTTCCCGGTGTTGGCGCGGCGAGGCAATGCGCTACGGCTTGCTGGCATCGATGCGGAGTTGATGGACCGGGCCGCCTTGGAAAAATTTGTGCCTGCACTGGCGCCGCGCCGTCGCCGCCGCTTTCCAATCGTGGGGGCACTGGTGCAGCACCGCGGCGGCACCGTACGACACGACGCCGTGGCTTGGGGTTATGCCCGTGCGGCCACGGCACTGGGTGTCGACATCATCGAAGACTGCGAGGTGACAGGGCTGCACACCACAGGCAATAGCGCCACGGCGGTGCAAACCTCGCAGGGTGAGGTGCGGGCGGGAGCCGTCGTGTTCGCTACCGCGGGACATACTGGCTTGGTAGGCAAAATGCTGGGTGTGCCGTTGCCCATTGAGACGCACTTGCTGCAAGCCATGGTCACGGAGCCCGTGAAGCCCTTGCTGGACACGGTGCTGGTGTATGTCGCGCCAGGACATGCGGAGTCCTACATCTCCCAGTCGGACCGTGGCGGCATGGTGCTGGGTGGCCATATTGACGGCTTTCCGTCGTATACCCGCGAAGGTGCGTGGCACCGCCTTGAGGATGTGGTGCAAGCCACCGTGGAGGTCTTGCCGCAGTTAGGGCAGTTGCGCTTGTTGCGACACTGGGCTGGCACCAACGACATGACCATGGACGGTAGCCCCATCATCGACCGGGTGAAGTATGACAACGTGTTCCTGAACGCTGGCTGGTGTTACGGCGGGTTCAAGGCTATCCCGGCCTCTGGTGCGGCTTGTGCCAGTTTTGTGGCCAAGGGCCTGCCGCCAGATCTCATTCGTGCCTATCGCTTGTCGCGCTTCGCTACTGGTCACTTGCTTGACGAACCGGGCTATGGACCGTATCCGGTGAAACTGTGAACGGCCCTCAGGTGCCAGGCATGGCGTGTCCGTTCTGTGGTTTGCGGCCGCTGGAAGAATTTCTGTTTCGCAAGACCGTGCCAAACGTAGTGGCGGGCTCCGGTGTCAGCGCAGGTGCTGGTACTGATGCTGATGCTGATGCTGGTGCTTTTACGCAGGTCTACCTGCGCGTCGATAGCGCGGAGCGTAGCGAGGAAGAATGGCAGCACGTCGCGGGCTGTCGTGCTTGGTTAGTCGTCGACCGTAACCCGTCCACGGGCGTAGTTCGTTCCGTCGCCTTGCTAGGGGGCACGCAGTGAATCCGGCTGAGATGGTGCCGGGGGTTCGTTACGGCACCCGTCTGAAGGACGGCGTGGTGCGCTTTATCTTCGATGGTCGTACCTACGAAGGTAGGCAAGGCGATACGGCGGCTTCGGCTTTGCTGGCCAATGGGGTGGTGTGGTTCGGGCGCAGCGTGAAGTCGCGACGGTTGCGCGGTGTGATGACGGCTGGCCCTGAAGAGCCCTGTGCGCTGCTGACCGTCGGTGAATACCCCAACGTGGTACCGAACGTGCCTGCCACGGAATGTCTGCTTCACGATGGCATGGTGCTGCGCAGTCAGAACCGTTGGCCATCGCTCGCGTTCGACTTCGCGTCCTTGCTGCAGTGGGGCGGCGGCTTGTTTACCGCCGGCTTCTATTACAAAACTTTTTTCCTCCCCGGTTGGCGTGCCTTTGAGCCGCTTATTCGTCGTTTGGCGGGTCTAGGCCTAGCTCCAGGCCCGGAAGCTGCTGACGGTGCGGCCAACCGCCCACCTCAGGAGGAGCATGTCACCTGCGATTTGCTGGTGGTGGGTGCGGGCCCCGCGGGGCTCGCTGCAGCGCGCGTTGCTGCGCGCAACGGGTTGCAGGTGGTGGTGGTTGAACGCGAACCCGCCATTGGTGGCGAGACGGAGTTCGAAGAGTCCGTCATCGACAGCCAGGCGGCACATCACTGGCTCAAGGCAGCCATCTCTTCTGCTGCAGCACGGGTGCGCCCAGGGTCACGCAATCCGCGGCGCGTACCGCGTCCGGAGCCTGGGGGCGTGCGCGTGCTGCTGCAGACGTCTGCAGTCGCTCTCGCCAGCGACAGCGTGGTGGCGTATCGCGAGGGCATCGAGGCCACGAACTTTCGAATTCATGCCCGACAGGTGTTGAACGCCGTGGGGGCTCAGGAGCAGCCCTTGGTATTTGTGGGCAATGACTTGCCGGGGGTGCAAATGCTCGGCGGCGCCGAGCGTTTTGCTGCGCTCTATGGCTGGGTGCCGAAGGGTCCCGTGGTGCTATTTGGCAACCATGACCGGCTCTATGCGTCAGCCTTGCGCTTGCGCGGGCAGGGCGCGCGGGTCGTGGCTATTGTCGATACGCGTTCGTTCAATGTGTCTTCCAGTCATGTTCGCGATGACCATGCCGCAGATGAATGGCGGCGTGCGGCTTGTTCGCTACTGGAAGCGGTGGGCGTGGAGTGCCTTACCGGGAGCACGGTGCGCGTTGCCTGCGGGGGGCGTCGGTTGCGCTCCGTCGAGGTGGTCGCTATTGCCGGCACGGCTCACAATCGCGAGATTCGCTGCGAGTCCTTGCTGATGAGTGGCGGTTGGTTGCCGCGTCGTGCCTTGCCCATGGGTACTACCGTAGGTGCGGCCGCGGGCTGTCTGGATTTGGCAGCGGCCGTCGCCTCGGGGCATGCCGGTGGAGTAGCAGTGCTGCAGCAAACCGGGTTGCTCGCTGCTGTCGCCGAGATTTCCGCGACGCCCCTCGCCACGGGCGACCCGTCACCAAGGGTGGAGCCTTATCTGCGTTCGCCATGCGCCACGCACGAGGAAAAGCGCCAGTACATCGATCTGCAGAATGACGTGACGGTGGCCGACCTGCGTGTGGCCATCGCCGAGGGCTT
>CALPVO020000251.1 GCA_943327025.2 Janthinobacterium lividum | reverse complement strand
TGCACGTTGGTCTTATTCATAGCATTTTGCCGAACGCGAAGATCATTGACGCCCGGCGCCATCCGCTCGGTTGCTGCTTGTCGAACTTCAAGCAGTTCTATGCGCGGGGCCAGCGCTTCAGCTATGGCCTCACGGATGTTGGCCGGTACTACCACGACTACGTGGCGCTGATGGCCCACTTCGATACGGTGCTGCCGGGCCGCGTGCATCGCGTTATCTATGAACAGCTGGTAGATGACACCGAAGCGGAAGTTCGGCGCTTGCTGGACTACTGCGAACTGCCATTCGAAGAGGGCTGCCTGCGCTTCTTCGAAAACGCGCGGCCTGTGCGTACCGCCAGTTCCGAACAAGTGCGCCGGCCCATCTACCGCGAAGGCGTGGACCAGTGGCGCAACTACGAGCCCTGGCTGGAGCCGCTGCAAACGGCGCTAGGCGCGGTGCTGGCGGCGTACCCCGAAGTGCCCGCGGAGTTTCGCTAGCCGGGGGGTGGGGCAGCCGTTCGGCCCGCCAATGTCGCCGTTCTCGCACATTGACGCCGGCAAAACACAGGGGTAATTTACCCGTGTATTAAACACGGATGTTCCCCATGAAAGAACCGCTATTCGACGAATCCGCCGCGCGTCGTACCGTCAGCCTGACGCTCAACTCGGATCTCTACGCCCGCGCGAAAGAAGCCGGCATCAACGTTTCCCGCGTGGCCGAGCAGGCCTTGGCGGGCGCCTATGCGGAAAAGGCGCGCGAAGCCCTGCGCGCCCAAATGGCCGCGGACCTTCGCGCTCTCGACGCGTTCGCGGAAAAATACGGGTCGTTCAGCGAAGGCCTCGAAGAATGGAATGAAGATCTGGACGGGCTGCAGGCTTTGTCGGGTCTGAAAGGCGACGCCAAATGAGCCAGTTCCACGTGTATGTGAACCCGGTCCGCTCCCGTCGCGAGCACTACCCCTATGTGGCTCAGCTCCAGTCGGATCTCGCCGCTTCCGCCCCGCGCGAAGTCATCGTGGCCCCGCTGGTGCCAGCGGCGGTGCTGAACGTTCGCGGTTCCGTGTTGCTGCCCGTGGTTAATCTCGAAGGAAAAGAGTTCACGGTCTGCGTCCCCATGCTCGGGTCCGTCCCGCCGGCGCGGTTGGGGCAGCCCATCGGCGACCTCCGCGAAGCGCGCTGGCCCCTGCTCACGGCTATCGACCGTCTATTCACCGGGGGGTAACCGCTGCGCATCTCGCAGGCACTGCCGGCAGGCGCAGTGCTATATTGGGAGCGCAAATACGAAAAATTCACAAAAATGGACAGGTGCGGCAGGAATGCGCATGACTAACGCCACGGTTGGCGTGCCCTTGGCTGCCTTGCTGTTGGCGGCCTGTCTCCCAGTCGCTTCGCAGGCCGGGGTTCGTCAACAGGTGCTGGCCGCGCAAGAACTGCGCGTCTGCGTAGTTCCCGATTACGCTGGCATTAGTTTCCGGGACCCGCGTACCGGCTCCCTGGTCGGGCTCGACATCGACCTATCCCGTCAATTGGCGGCGCGCTTAGGCGTGAAAGCCCGCTACGTCGAGAGCGACTTCGTTTCCTTTCCGACACAATTGGCCGCCAGGCAGTGCGACATTGCCATGATGGGTATCTGGGTTACTTCGAGTAGAGCTGCGCGGGTGGCGTTCTCGCGCCCGTACCTTTCCAGCGGCGCCTATGCAGTGGTGTCGCGCGCAAATACGCGCATCCGCTCTTGGCAAGACGTGGACCGGGCAGATACCTTGCTCGCCGTGCTGGACAGTCCAGATCTACTGGCCCGCGCCCGTAACATCGTTCCCAATGCCAATGTGCTCAAGGTGCCCATGCCGGGAAAGTTTGGCAGTGGCAGCACCATCAGGGAGGTCATGAGCGGTCGCGCAGATGCTTACCTCGTCGACGATTCCATGGCGCAGCAAATTAAGCGCAACGACGGCTGGGCTCGCATCATCGCTCCACCGCGTTTCGTGCCACTCACTGATATCGCATGGGCGGTTCCCAAGGGCGATGCCGACTGGCTGGATACGGTGAACCGTTTCCAGGCCGCCCTCCGGCAGGATGGAACCTTGGGGAAGATGGTAGAGCGCCATGGGCTGGCGCTAGCGTTGGCCCATGACTGAGCCCGCAGCGCTACGCCGGATTTCCAGATTCTCGCCGCGGACACTGCGCGGACTATTCGCTGGCGCTGCCTTGTTTGGCACGGCCATCATCTGGCTGGTCTATGCGTTTTCCACGCGTACCGTCGAAGAAAACACTGTGCTTGGACTGCAGGAGCGCATTGGCGTCGACGCTGTGCTGTTGGAAGACCATGTTTCGCGCACCTTGGACAGCGTGGTGGGTGTGCTGGAAGTGGCGCAGGCCCGTGACAAGACGCAGTTGCTGAAGGAACGGGAAGTAGCCACATTGGAGTTGTCGAAACTCATCGCGGATGTCCCCGTCGTTCGCAGTTTGTCGCTGGTAGATGTCTCGGGTCGCGTGGTTGCGAGCAGTTCAGCCCGTGTGCTGGGGGTTTCGCTGCTGGGGGCTGGGCTACCACTGGACAGCGCTTGGTCGGGCATTACGGAAGTGAAGTTCGGTCCGTCCTTCTCCCTGCGCGATCTTGACGAAATCGGCCGTCAAGGTCCGCCCGTCAGTCTTGGCTTCTGGACGGCTATTGCCGCATCCGAAATCGATGGTCAGCCCTATCACTGGGTGGCCACCATCAACCTCGGTTTGTTTCAGAACTTGTGGGACGAGGTAGACGAGTTGCCGGCCACCGCCATCAATCTGATGGACAGTCAGGGCCATCTCATTCTCAGCCACCATACTTCACGTACACCGTTCGCACCGGTAGGCCGAGCAGTACTGGACCGGCAGGTTTTGGCTGCGCAGGGAACGTTTCCGCTAGACACCGCAGGCCGCTACTTCGTGGCTTATCGGGCCAGTCGCCATTACCCGGCTACCTTGGTGATGATAGGCGACCGCGACCTGACACTAGGGCCGCTGGAACAGAAGCGAAATCGGGTTCGGATGCTCTACCTGCTGGTGAACTTGGTGGTGCTGGGTTTCATTGGGGCCCTCTACGGCTTCTACCGGCGACACGAGAAACTGTCGCGCGAGTTGCAGAACCGGTCGCACGCCGTAGACCTGCATTTGATGGTGTCCGAATACGATCAGAACGGTCTGTTGCTGCGTGGAAACGAGTCGTTCTACCGATTCAATGGCTACGAGCCTGGGGAGCTTGATGGAGCGCACTACAGTACGCTCAGCGGCGACTTGCGCGTGGCCGAACTGAATGTCGACCTTTGGACGCACTTGCGTGATGGCCAGCCCTGGCATGGCACCTTGCGCAACCGCCGCAAGTCCGGCGAACTTTACTGGGTAAGTGCCACGGTGGTGCCTTTCCGGAATGTCTGGGGCCGTCTGGAACGCGTCATGGTGCTGATGACCGACATCAGCGAATCCATTCTTCTTTCAGAGCGGGTAGAGAAGGAGCAGCGGCTACGCGAAGAGCTCGCCCGCTTGAACCGCGATTTGGCCACGGAAGCCGCCACCGACCCCCTCACTGGGTTACCGAACAAACGGGGCTTCGACGCGTTCATTCAGCGTGCCATTGAAGTTTCCCGCGAGGCAGCCCAGCCTATTGCGGTCATTCTGCTCGACATCGACCACTTCAAGCGCGTGAACGACGTGTACGGGCACCCAGCCGGCGATGTCTTGCTGAAGGAGTTGAGCCATCGCTGGCGGCAGGAAATTCGCGCATCAGACATGTTGGCACGCATTGGTGGCGACGAGTTCTGTGTCGTGCTGCCCCGCACACCGGCTCACCACGCTGAGCGAATCGCGGAAAAACTCAGGTTGGCGGTAGCCAAGTCACCGGTGGTGGTGGATTTGCCTGGCAAAGAATTGCGTCTCATCGAAACCACCGCCAGCGTCGGGTTGGTGACGGCCGAAGTGGCAGCGGCGGCGACTCCCGAAGCGCTGGTTCAGGCGGCCGATGGTGCGCTGTACCAGGCCAAGGACCAAGGCCGCGACAGGGTGGTGGCGGTAACGGGTGACTGAAGCTTTGGCGTCGTCTTGCAATGGGCATGGCGCGCGGGGACTGGCGCTGTCGCCAATGACAGTCGGAAAGCCGAACCTGCCCAATAGACCCCGGGTGGTATATAACTAGCATGGCGCGAAGTAAAAACCGTGCGCGCAGGCTACAAAAGCGAGGGGTCCGCAGGAATGTCGTCGACTACTCCGG
>CALPVO020000250.1 GCA_943327025.2 Janthinobacterium lividum | reverse complement strand
GACGTAAGCCGTCGCACCGCGTGCGGCATCCCCAGCCTCGCGCAGCGCGAAGACTTCGGCGTGCGGTTCACCGGCGCGCGCATGAAAGCCACGCCCCACCACCACGCCATCGCGAACGATGACGCAGCCCACGCGCGGGTTCGGTGCCGTGGAATAAAGCGCGTGGCGCGCCTCGGCAATGGCCTCGCGCATGAAACCGGCGTCTTCGGGGCGGGCAGCGCCAGCCGCGCCGTTCGCAGCCATTTCCTCGCTCACTTGCGCGTGCTCGGCGTGATGAGCGGCAACTGCGCGGTGGCAGAGTCACTACCCGAACGGTCCTTCAGGCGCTCAATCTCATCGCGGAAAGCTTCCACGTCCTGAAAGCTGCGATAAACCGAAGCGAAGCGCACATAGGCCACTTCGTCGAGGTGGCGCAGTTCGTCCATGACGAACTCGCCGACCAACCGTGCCGGGACTTCGCGTTCGCCAAGACCCCGCAACCGGTGGGCGATGTGCTCCACCGCCGCATCTACGGCATCGGGCCCTACCGGGCGCTTCTGCAAGGAACGCAGCATGCCGCCACGCAGTTTCTGCTCGTCGAACGGTACGCGGCTGCCGTCTTTTTTCACCACCTGCGGCAAGACGAGTTCGGCCATCTCGAACGTGGTGAAGCGCTCGCCACAAAGCAGGCATTCACGCCGACGTCGCACTTGGCGGCCTTCACCAGCCAAGCGCGAGTCAGTGACTTTCGTCTCTTCGTGGTTGCAGAAGGGGCAATGCATGGTTCAGCCCAACAGCGGACCCGGGTTCAACCCCGAGCCCACCGTAAGCCGCTTTAGGCGGCGTAGACCGGGAAGCGGCTGCATAGCTCGACCACTTCGCCCTGCACGCGGGCGATGACCGCCGGGTCGCCCTCGGGACCATGCGTGGCAATGGAGTCCACCACATCGGCAATCCACGTGGCCACCTGCAAGCATTCGGCGACGCCGAAACCGCGCGTGGTGATGGCCGGCGTGCCAATACGCACACCCGAAGTCACCATCGGCGGACGAGGGTCGTTCGGTACCGCGTTCTTGTTCACGGTGATGTTGGCGCGGCCGAGCGCGGCGTCCGCGTCCTTGCCCGTCACGCCCTTCGGCGAGAGGTCGAGCAAGAACAGGTGGTTGTCCGTGCCACCCGTGACGACGCCGTAGCCACGCGCCTGCAGCGCGGCAGACATGGCGCGCGCGTTATCGAGCACGCGCTGCTGGTAGACCTTGAACTCCGGCTGCAGCGCTTCGAGGAAGGCCACGGCCTTGCCCGCGATGACGTGCATTAGCGGACCGCCCTGCGTGCCCGGGAACACCAGCGAGTTGAACTTCTTGGTCAGTTCTTCGCCCTTGCACGAGAGAATGAGCCCACCACGCGGACCGCGCAGTGTCTTGTGCGTAGTGGTGGTGACTACGTCCGCGTAAGGAAGCGGGTTCGGGTAGAGGCCAGCGGCCACGAGACCCGCCACGTGGGCCATGTCCACCAGGAAGTAGGCACCCACTTCATCCGCCACCTGACGGAAGAAAGCCCAGTCCACCACGCGCGAATAAGCGGAGAAGCCAGCGATGATCAACTTCGGCTTGTGCTCGTGCGCGAGGCGGCGCACCTGCTCGTAGTCGATGCCACTGCCGTCTGCGGTGAGTCCGTAGGGAATGGCGTTGAACAGCTTGCCGCTGAAGTTCACCTTCGCGCCGTGCGTCAGGTGACCGCCGGCGTCCAGACCCATGCCGAGCACGGTATCGCCGGCCTTGAGCAGCGCGAGGTAAACGGCAGCATTGGCTTGCGAACCGGAGTGGGGCTGCACGTTGGCGAAGGTGGCGCCGAACAGTTGTTTGGCGCGTTCAATGGCAAGCGTTTCCGCCACGTCCACATGTTCGCAGCCACCGTAGTAGCGCTTGCCCGGGTAGCCTTCGGCGTACTTGTTGGTGAGCACGCTGCCCTGTGCCTCGAGCACACGGGGACTGGCGTAGTTTTCGGAAGCGATGAGCTCGATGTGATGTTCCTGACGGCCGCTCTCGGCCGACATGGCAGCAGCCAGTGCGGGGTCGAACTCGGCAATGGTCATGCGGGAATTGAACATGGGGGTCGTCGCTCCGGAAAAACGGGTCAGACCGGGATTTTACCCCAGCACGACACCCCTACCCCGCCAGAATGCGACGCTCACGTAGCCACGAAGGCCTCGACCACCCGCGTCCATGCCCGCCCCAGGTTCTGGCGGTTATACCCACCGCCACCGGTACCCACCAAGCGCCCGTCGCAGTAGTGGTCGGCCAGCACGCAGAGGCGCGTCGCCGCGTAAGCGTGGGCTTCTTCGGTGAAGGCCAGATGGGTGATGGGGTCCCCGGCCAGGCTGTCGGCGCCGGCCTGAAAGAGGATGAACTCCGGCGGATAAGCCGCCAGATGCGCCTCCACCTGCGCCCAGGCCGCGTGAAAAGCCGCATCGCCCGCCCCGGCCGGCAGCGGGAGGTTCAGCTTCGTGCCCGCCGCGGCGCCGAGGCCAACTTCGTCCGCGCGGCCGGTATGTGGGTACAGCGTGCTGGCGTCCTCGTGCAGGTCCGCGAAGATCAGCTCCGGGTCGTCTTCGAAGCTGTAGTACATGCCATCGCCGTGGTGGGCATCGATGTCGATATAAGCCACGCGCCGCAGGCCGTGGTAACGGCGCAGCCACTCCACCGCCACGCCGAGGTCGTCGTAGACGCAAAAGCCGCCCGCCTTGTGGCGCATGGCATGGTGCAGGCCCGCAATGGGCACGAAAGCCCGCCGCACGCGCCCATCCAAGATGGCCGCGCAGGCCTCCAGCGTGGCGCCCACCACCGTGGCAGCGGCCGTGTGGACGCCGCGAAAAGCCGGAGTGTCGCCTTCGTCGAGATAGCCCTCGAAGCCGTCGGAGCGAGCCATGACGAAGTCGACGTGCGCCGGGGTGTGGAAGAGTTCGAGCTCCTCCCGCGCCGCCTCGCGCGGCGGCAGCCAAACGACGCGCTCAGCCGCCGCGCTCTGTGCGAATTCGCGCAGGAACGCGCCCTGCCGGTCGACACCCCATTGGTGGCCGTTAGGGAAACCGTAGCGGGCCAAAGCCTCGCCAGTTACCAGTGCCGTGGAAGCCATGCCACCTCTGCAGCCAGTCGCCAGGCCAAAGCGGCCCGAAAACGGAGCCTAACAGGTGCTGTGTTTGCTGTGGGATTTGCCCGATAATCCCCACCCCGGCTTAACCCCTTTCAGGATTCCCATGGCCCAGTTCATCTACACCATGCACCGCGTCGCCAAGGTGGTGCCTCCCAAGCGCTTCATCCTGAAGGACATTTCGCTCAGCTTCTTCCCCGGCGCCAAGATTGGCGTGCTGGGCTTGAACGGCTCGGGCAAGTCCACGTTGCTGCGCATCATGGCCGGCGTCGACAAGGAGTTCGACGGCGAGGCCCGCGCCCTGCCCGGCACCAAGATTGGTTACCTGGAACAGGAACCGCAGCTGGACCCGGCCAAGAGCGTCCGCGAAATCGTTGAAGAAGCCGTGGCACCCATCAAGAACGCGCTGGCGGAACTAGACCAGGTCTACGCCGCCTACACGGACGAAAACGCGGACTTCGACAAGCTCGCGGCCCGCCAGGCTGAACTGGAAAGCATCCTCGCCGCCACCGACGGCCACAACCTGGACCGCACGCTGGACGTGGCCGCCGACGCACTGCGCCTGCCGCCTTGGGAGGCCAGCGTGGCAAACCTCTCCGGTGGCGAAAAGCGCCGCATTGCGCTGTGTCGTTTGCTGCTGTCGAAGCCGGACATGCTCCTGCTGGACGAGCCCACCAACCACCTCGACGCCGAGTCGATCGCTTGGCTCGAAAAGTTCCTGGAAACCTACCCGGGCACCGTCATCGCCGTGACCCACGACCGCTACTTCCTCGACAACGTCGCCGGCTGGATTTTGGAACTGGACCGCGGCCACGGCATTCCTTGGCAGGGCAACTACTCCTCGTGGTTGGAGCAGAAAGAGAAGCGTCTCGCCACGGAA
Source organism: Janthinobacterium lividum (assembly GCA_943327025.2). Lineage (GTDB taxonomy): Bacteria > Pseudomonadota > Gammaproteobacteria > Steroidobacterales > Steroidobacteraceae > CAIOHZ01. Next base: position 216 of record CALPVO020000250.1, on the reverse strand, counting down.
GAGAAGCAGCAGGAGGGCCTCCGCAAGACCCTGCAGCAGGAACTGGAATGGGTGCGCCAGAACCCGAAGGCGCGGCAGGCTGAACGACAGGTTGTCGAACAGCAGGCGGTCGCCGAAGGCCTTGCGTAAGCCGTTGGCTTCGATGACGAGGTCGCCCAAACGCTCGCCCGGCGGAATGTAGATTTCGTTCGTCTCGTTGCGCTTCTGGAATTCCTG
>CALPVO020000249.1 GCA_943327025.2 Janthinobacterium lividum | reverse complement strand
TGATGAGCGTGAACCCGGGCTTCGGTGGCCAGAAGTTCATTCCCGCTGCGCTGGATAAGCTGCGCGCCGTGCGCGCGCGCATTGATGCTCAGGTGGCGGCGGGTGGCCGTGCCGTGCGCTTGGAAATAGATGGTGGCGTGAAGGAAGACAACATCGGCGCCATTGCGGCCGCCGGCGCCGACACTTTCGTGGCCGGCTCGGCTATCTTCAATTCGCCCGATTACGCTGCGACCATCGCGGCGATGCGCCAGGCGATTGGCTAAGTCTAGCGGCTGAAGAGTCGGGAGCAAGCTGCGCTCTACAACACCGTTGTTGTAGTGGGAGCTTGCTCGCTACCGGGCCGCCTTCAGGTGGCTGAAGCGGCCTTCAGGGCCTTCACGTCGCGCGGCGGCATGAGGCCAGGCTTCTGGCGCGGCTTCGGACGGGCGCCGAATACCACGATGGTTTTGCCGGTGGCCTTCAGCAGGCCTTGGTCTTCCAGCGCCTTCAGCACGCGGCCCGCCATTTCGCGCGAGCAGCCCACCAAACGTGAGAGTTCCTGACGGCTCACCTTGATCTGCATGCCCTGCGGATGCGTCATGGCTTCCGGCTCGTTGCACAAATCCATGATGGCGTGCGCGACGCGACCGGTGACATCCACGAAAGCGAGGTCGCCCAGCTTGCGGTTGGTGCGGTCGAGGCGCGTGGCCAACTGCGTGGCCAATTCGAAAATGAGACCCGGGCTTTCCGCTGCAATCTGGCGGAAGCGCTGGTAAGTCATTTCCGCGAGTTCGCAGCTCTGGCGGGTACGCACCCAAGCGCTGCGCGTGGGCTGTTCGTGGAACAGGCCCATTTCGCCGAAGAACTGGCCCTTGCTCAGGTAGGCCAGCACCATCTCGTTACCTTCCTCGTCCTCGATCATCACCTCGACGGAGCCGGAGATGACGTAGTAGAGGACGTCGGGGAGGTCCCCGGCGTGGATGATGACGGTCTTGGACGGGACCGAACGAATGCGGCAATAGCCCAAGAAGCGGCCGATGGCGGGCAGTTCGTGGAGGATTCGGGTTCCTTCATCCATTTTTCATGTCCCCTGGCGGCCTAGAAACAGCCGACGGTTGATTTCAGTAGTCGTTGTTTTAGAACATATTATGTCGTGTGGCAATAGCGGGCTGCATTGCTCCACGAAGCCACACCCTAATATTGAGGGTGACCGCTACCCTTGCGGAACCTTTCAGCGGAACCTTTCAGCGGAACCTTTCACACGTGGTAGGCCACGGTGGTCATTATCGTGCTGGCGGTACGCATGGCGGCGCGGACGGGCGCCGGTAGGGCTGCCGCGCCGCAGGCCTGGGCGGCAGCGCCGTGGGCCACTTCATCCGCACGCATCTGTTCCACCACGGCTCTGTCGGCAGCGTCGTCGAGGGGCAGAGTCTCCAGATGCCCGGTCAGATGCGCCTCGACCTGTTTTTCGGTTTCCACGACAAAACCGAGGCTGACGCGGTCATTGACCAAGCCCGCGAGCACGCCCATGGCGACCGCTCCGGTGTACCACAGGGGATCGAGCAGACTGGGTCGGTCGTGCAGAGCGTTGAGACGTTCGCGGCACCAGGCCAGATGGTCCCCTTCTTCTCGGGCAGCAGCACGCAAATGCTCGCGCACTGCAGGGTCCACGGCCGTTAGCGATTGGCCGTGGTAAAGGCCCTGGGCGGCTATTTCTCCCGCATGATTGATGCGCATCAACGCTGCCGCGTGGCGGCGCGCATCCCCATCTGGTTCTTGGTGGAGGGCTTCCGCCGCTGGTGTCGGGCAGGGGCGCCCGGCGCGTTGGGCTTCGCGGCCTCCGGTACCACCGGCGAGCATGCGCAGGGCGTCATCGGCGAGGCAGAGGAGACGGTCGCGGGCGGACAGGCTGGGGTGCATGAAAAAACTCCTTGCTGGGCAGAAGTTTACACTTCCCGACGAGTTGCTAGTCAGGGGGCTTTGCAAACGCCCGGAAGTGCCTGTATTATTCGCGGTCTTTCCTGCCCCCGGCACCGCCGAGGCCCGCCTTACGGGCCCGGTCCGGGAGCAAGCGTTGTAGAGGTTCACGATGAAGACGGTGTTTGCGAACGCCCAGAATGCCCGCCGCGATTGGCTCGTGGTGGATGCTGCTGGGAAGAACCTGGGTCGCTTGTCGACCGCCATTGCCATGCGTCTGCGCGGCAAGCATAAGGCCTTGTTCACTCCGCATGCGGACGTGGGCGACAACATCATTGTCGTGAACGCCGAGAAGATTGCCGTCACCGGCAATAAGCTCACGGACAAGTTCTACTACCACCACACGGGCGCCATCGGCGGCATCAAGAGCATCTCGCTCGAGAAGCTGTTGAAGGAACACCCGGAACGCGTCCTGCAGTTCGCCATCAAGGGCATGCTGCCGAAGGGCCCCATGGGTCGTCGCATGTTCAAGAAGTTGCACGTGTACGCCGGCGGTGCTCACCCGCACGCAGCCCAGCAGCCCAAGGCTGTCGAGCTCGCGTAAAGCGCGCCCCACCGAATCCCAAACGGAAATCGCTCAATGCCCACTACTTATTACGGCACCGGCCGCCGCAAGACGTCCACCGCCCGCGTGTACCTCACCGCTGGCACTGGCAACATCGTCATCAACGAGCGCACGCTCGAGCAGTTCTTCGGTCGCGAGACGGGTCACCTCATCGTCCGCCAGCCGCTGGAGCTGGTGCAGATGCGCGACAAGTTCGACATCACCGTGTCGGTTGAGGGCGGTGGCATCACCGGCCAGGCCGGCGCCATCCGTCACGGCATCACGCGCGCCCTGATGAGCTACGACGAGACGCTGCGCAAGTCGCTGCGTGTCGCCGGCTTCGTCACCCGCGACGCCCGTGAAGTCGAGCGTAAGAAGGTTGGCCGTCGCAAGGCTCGCCGCGGTACGCAGTTCAGCAAGCGCTGATCCTCGCCGCCACCGGTTCTTGGGGAATCGTCTAACGGCAGGACAGAGGACTCTGACTCCTCTAATCTAGGTTCGAATCCTAGTTCCCCAGCCAAACCTCCGGGTCGCAACGTGCAAACGTTGCGGCCCGTTGTTTTTTGGGGGTGTCGAGATGCCAAGGTTGTGAACGGCCCGAGCCCAGAGCACACTTTGCCCATGTTCCTCTCGCGTTGCTTTTTTGGCCTCTCCGCGCTCGTCGTCGGTCTCGGCAGTGCCTGGTGCGTGGTGCGCTTCGGTGGTGGCGGAACCGTTGCCGCGGGTGCTTGGCAAAGTACGGTACTGGCGGGCAGCATTCATGCGGACGCGTACACGCGTGCGCGCGTGGCATTGGGCGGGTTGTTGGCGCTGGGGCCAGAGGAAACCGTTTATTACGTCGCCACCACGGACGATGCCGGCAGTCCATTGCGGGCGCATTGCCGTTACCGCGTGACAGGGCCGGCACCCACTGCGCGTTGGTGGAGTGTTACCGCCTACGCCGACGATCGCTTCTTGTTTGCCGACGCCGAGCACCGCTACAGCATCAACAACGCCACGCCCGGCTTGCCGCCTGGCCAAGTGATGTTGGTGACCGGACCGACTGCACGTGGCGCTGGGCCTTGGTTGCCAACACCGGGCGACAGTGGCTTGCTACTGGTGTTGCGACTGTATCAGCCCGGTCCAGAGATTCGCGCCAATGCGGCGGCATTGGTCCCGCTGCGCATTCAGGCCGCGGAGCCTTGCCAGTGAGCCCGGCGCTGGTACGACTGCGGAAGTATTTGCTGTGGCTGCTGCTGGCGGCTGCCATTCATGGTCTGGCGGTCTGGGCCTTGCCGCGAGTGGTAATGCGCGGGGCGATGTCGCGGTTGGTCCCCGCGAACACCGCCGTAAAGGATGAACGGGTGCGCGTGTTTTACCCGCCACTCACCACGGCGGCGGCGCGACAAATTGTGCTGCCCAGTCCGGACCTGGCTTATGCCTTGTGCGTCTACGACCTAAGTAGGGGACCGGTGGATGTGGACGCGGCGCTGGACTGGCCGGGTTATTGGTCGGTGGCGCTGTACGCGGACAACACCGACAACTACTTGGTTCGCAATGACCGAGTGGCCGGCGCGCGACCAGTGCGCTGGCGGTTGGCGTTGCGTGAAGGCGCCGACACTGCGGCTGCAACGTCACGGGCAGCTGCCGCTGCGGGACGCGAACTGGTGCTGGCCCCTTCAGCGCGCGGCTTGTTGCTGATGCGTGTGCTGGTGGCCGACCGCCAACACGAAGCCGCCGCGGCTGCAAAGGCGCAACGTGAACTGCGCTGC
>CALPVO020000248.1 GCA_943327025.2 Janthinobacterium lividum | reverse complement strand
TGCCGCCAAGCCGCCAACCATCGCCGACCTGCGCTCGCGTCAGGTGGAAGTGCGTCGTGGTGTGCCGGTGCCGGCCGATGCCGCCAAGGCTAAAGCGGCCTATGAACAATTTCTGCAGTTGGAGCGCGGCGACGAAGCGCTGCGGGCAGAAGCCATGCGGCGCTTGGCGGACCTGAAGCTGACGGACGGCGAGTTCGCGCGTATCGAGCAGGATTTAGCGCAAGGGTCGCCGCTGGAGACCAGCGACGCCATCTTGCTGTATCGCCGTTTGCTGCAGACTTATCCCGGTTATGCGCGGAATGACGCCGTGCTTTACCAGTTGGCAAGAGCTCTGGATGCCGACGGTCAGCCAGACGAATCCGCGGCGACGCTGGCACGGTTGGTGACGGAGCATCCGCAGAGTGCTTTGGTGGACGAAGCCTGGTTTCGCCGCGCCGAGGCGCTGTTCATGGCCAAGCGCTGGCCAGAGGCCCAAGCGGCTTACCAATCCGTTATCCAGCGTGGGCCTTCCGGGGCCTTCCATGAGCAGGCGCTCTACAAGCAAGGGTGGACCCTCTTCAAGCAGTCCGAGAATGAAGCCAGTATCGGCCCGTTCCTCGCGCTGCTCGACCGCAAACTGGTAGACGCAACCAACGGGGGGAGTCTGCGCGACCTGCAGAAAATGCCACGCGCAGATCGCGAGCTCGTCGAAGATACCTTCCGCGCGTTGAGCCTCGCTTTCAGTTATCTGGAAGGCGCGAAGAGTATCGATGCAGCTCTGGCGGGACGTGGCAGTCCGGTTTATACCCACCTGCTGTATACCCAGCTCGGCGATTTGTATGTGGCGAAGCAGCGCTACACAGACGCTGCCGACACCTATCGCGCTTTCGTACAGCGCGCACCCAACAGCGACCCGGCGCCATTGCTGCTATTGCAGGCACTGGCTGCCTATACCAAGGGCGGGTTCCTTGAGCTCGTGGTGGATGGCAAGCGTGAGTTCGTGGCTCGCTATAGCCTCGGTCAGCCTTACTGGAGCGGACGTACGCTCGAGGACCAGCCTGCAGTAGTGCGGGAACTCAAGGCGAATCTGCGTGACCTCGCCGAGTACCACCACTCGCTCGCACAACGCGAGAAGAAGCAGGCGAGCTTTCTCGAGGCGGCGCAGTGGTACCGACAGTTGCTGGAGCAGTTCCCCGCCGATGCCGACGTGGCGCAGACGCGTTATTTGTTGGCCGATACGCTCGTTGAAAGCGGTCAGTTGGCAGCGGCGGCCAAGGAATACGCGCTGGTGGCCTATGAATATCCCGGTTATCCGCGTGCAGCAGATGCCGCTTACGCGGGGGTCGTTGCCTTTGATCGTGAAGAGGCGCGACTCCCTGCCAGCGAGCGCGCTGCATGGCATGAGCAAGCCCAAGCGGCGGCTTTGAAGTTCGCCGCGGCATTCCCGGAACATCCGGAAGTACCCGTAGTGCTAGCGCGTGCTGCGAAAGACCTTTACGACCGCAAAGAATACGTGCGGGCTGTCGCCGTGGCTGAGCAGTTGCTGATGCGTGGCGAGGTGGTAGATGTAGCCAAGCGCCGTCTCGCCTGGGGTGTGGTTGCCAACGCCTATTTTGATACCGGCGAATGGGTGCCGGCTGAGGCAGCCTTGCAGCAACTGTTGAAACTCGTTCCCGCGCAAGACACCGACCGCCCACTGGTGCTGGAGCGGTTGGCAGTGGCCGTCTACCGGCAGGGCGAGGCCTTGCAAGCAGCAGGTGACAACGCCGGTGCAGTCAGTGCCTGGTTGCGGGTGCGCGAACTTGCGCCTCTGTCGAAGGTCCGCCTGACCGCCGATTACGATGCTGGCGCTTTGCTGTTCCGCAGCCGTGAGTGGACGCGCGCTATCACGGTTCTTGAACGGTTCCGCACGGAATTCCCCAAGGATGCCTTGCAGGCGCAAGTCACCCGTAGTTTGGCTATTGCCTACGCGGAAGCTGGCCAGTGGTTGCCGGCGGCTGCGGAGTATTTGCGTATCGCTGATGCCACCAGCGAGCCGTTGGCCGCGCGCCGCGAGGCGTTATGGAAAGCGGCGGAAATCCAGGAGTCGGGCGGCGGTATAGCAACGGCTTCGCGCACGTACGAACGCTATGTGCAGCAATATCGCAACGATTTCAGTTTGGTCATCGAGGCACAGCAAAAGCTGGCCGACTACGCCCGCGCCCGCGGCGCTGTGGGTGACCGTACTCGCTTGTTACAGCAGGTGGTGGCAGTAGACCGTGATGCTGGCACCGCGCGCACTGCGCGTACGCGCACGCTGGCAGCCACGGCGGCGCTGGAACTGGCCGCGCCCGCGCGTGATGTTTATAACGGCGTGAAGCTCAGCATCCCCTTGAAGAAGTCGCTAGCCGCCAAGCGAAGCGCGCTGGAGAAAGCGCTGAAAGCTTACGAGGCGGCCGGCGTTTACGGTATTGCGGAAGTGGCTACTGCGGCTACCTTTGAGACGGGCGAGCTTTACCGAGGGTTGGCGCAGGCTTTGCTCTCTTCAGAACGTCCGCGCAAGCTGGATGCCGATGCGCTTGAGCAGTACAACTTGTTGCTGGAAGACCAAGCGGACCCGTTCAACGAGAAAGCCATTGCGGTATTCGAAGTGAATGTCGCTCGTTTGGCGGAAGGCTACTACGACCCGGCGGTGCAAAAGACGCTGGAGGTGTTGGCTAAACTGAAGGCCGGCCGCTACGGCAAGACAGAGGACGTGACCTTCTTCAGTGCAGCAGTTGCTGGCGTCGAGCCGGCGGCAGCGCGCGAGAAGTTGGAAAGTGTTCTGCGTGTCGATCCGGCCAATGGCTTGGCCTTGGTGGAGTACGCCCATGTACTCCGGTTGCAGGGCAATTTGCCCGAAGCCGAGAAGGCCTATCGCCGTGCTTTGGCCCTGCGCCAGGGAGACGTACGAGTGCAGCGCAATGTCGCTGTGTTCCTCGATGTTTACCGTCAGCGACCGGAAGAGGCGCTGCCGTTGTTTGAGAATGTTGCCTTGGCCCGTACTACGGCGGGTGAGCCGGACGATCGTCTACTGAATGGTTGGATTGCGGAATTGCGTGCGCGGTTGGGCGTCAAGCCGGTGCCGGCTTCCGGGAGTACCACATGAAGTCTGCTTATGGCTTTTGGTTGACCGCAGGCTGGGCCTGGGTGGCGAGTGCCGCACCACCTACCCCAGCAGAATCGCCGGCGGTGACGACCACGCCCTCCACCACGGCAACGGCCGCCGCAGAGGCCACCTCAGCGGCCAACTCGCCGGCCAGCTCAATGGCCGGCGTACAGGCGTCCTCGTCGACTCCGCCATCGAAGCCGCGCGTCGCCCGCGGCCAGGTCACGGACCGCGTCGAACTGGAACAAACGACCATCACTGGCAATCGCGAACTGCCGAACGTCATGGTCATCGTCCCCTGGAAGGAATCGGGCCCGGAAGAATTCGGCAAAGCCGGCACCAGCTTGCTGGACGAGGCGCTCGAGCCGCTGGACCGAGAAGAATTTCGGCGCGAACTGCAGTACGACCAAGCGCTGCGTCGCAAGTCGCCGTCAGCGCCTGCCAAACCAGTCCCTGTTTCCAACCCTACTTCCCCTTGATTCAACAGGTACCCCGGACGTCATGTCGGGAGTACCCACTACGGAGCGGACCCCAAGATGCAATCTCTCGACATCATCGTGAACTTCTTCAAGCAGGGCGGTGCGTTCCTGTACCCCATCGCACTCGTCTGGGTCGTTGGCCTGGTCATTGCGGTAGAGCGTTTCATCTACTTGAATAAAGTCGGTGGCGGCAACAAGTCCTTCTGGGGTGAACTGCAGCCTCTGTTGGAAGGTGGTCGCTTCAAGGAGGCGCTGGCCGCTGCCACTGCTTCCGATACTGCGTTGGCGCAAGTGATGCGTTATGGCCTTAGCCGTATTCCCGGCTCCCGCCGTCGCGACGACGTCGAGAAAGCCATGGAAGAAAGCCTCATCGAGATCATCCCGCGTCTCGAGCAGCGTACGCACTACCTCGCCACCTTTGCCAATATCGGCATGCTGATGGGTTTGCTGGGTACGGTCATCGGCCTCATCAACGCCTTCGCGGCGGTGGCGCAGTCGAACCCGGCAGAGAAGGCCAGCCTGTTGGCGGCCTCCATTTCGGTCGCCATGAACAATCCGGCGCTGGGTCTCGGGGTGGCCATTACGCTGCTGCTGGCCCACATGTACCTGGAGACCCGGACCACCGAACTGACAGATAGCCTGGAAGTGGCCACCGTGAAGGTGATG
>CALPVO020000247.1 GCA_943327025.2 Janthinobacterium lividum | reverse complement strand
GTCGGGCTGGGTATCTACAATCTGCTCAAGCATCGTTTGGTTCGCGAGCGCCCGTACATCGGTCTCATCGGCATCGACTGTGCCATGCCGCCGCTCGACCGCTACAGCTTTCCCTCTGGGCACACGCTACACGCGGTGGGCTTCACCACGGTGGCTGTGACGGCGTTCCCGGCGCTGGCTGGCGTGTTGGTACCGTTCGCGCTGCTGGTGGCGGCTTCGCGCGTCATTCTCGGGTTGCACTACCCCACTGATGTGCTGGCGGGTGCCGCTATTGGCTACGGGGTCGCTGAGGCCGTGCTGCAACTGGTGTAAGCGCAGGCGCCGGGCTAACGCTTGGGCGACTATACGGCGTCTAAGACCCCGTGACGACGGAGAGGGCGTGCGACCGTTGATTAGGCCGCCCCCCCAGCAAGCCGTCGTAACTGCCTAGGGCCTCTTCCAACTGCACCCCGTCGTCGTCAATGTGGTACTGACGCAGTTCGTTGGAATGCCAACTACCACGCAGCTTGGCCACCACCAGCATGCGTAGCAGGCGACTGCCCACCTCTACATAACGCTGCAGCAGAATACCGTCCGCCAAAAAGGCGGTGCGCTCGGGGCTGAGCGGCAGGAAGCTGTGGCGGTCTTCGATCTCGGCGGTCATGACCACCGTCACGCCCAGTGACGCCATGGCCTCGAGCAACCGTGCCAGTGAGGGCCGGAAGCGCACTCGCCCGGTCGCAGACAAGAGCATTTCCAGTCCGGAGAGTGAATCGATGACGACGCGCGTAGCGTTCATTCGTTCCACTTCCAGCACGATCAACTGGGCAATTTCATCAACCTCCAGGTAAGTGGAGCCCGTTTCCACCACGGAAACGCTGCCGCTATGGATGAGCTTTTCCAGCGCGGGGCTGCGTAGGCGCGGCGGGCGTTGTTCGAACACGGCGATGACGCCGTTTTCGCCGGCGCTTGCGCCCGCGAGCAGGAAGGCGTCAGCCAGAATGGTTTTTCCCGAACCCGAAGGGCCCGCCACAAGGAAAGAAGTGCCGCGCGGAATTCCGCCGCCGAGCATGCCGTCGAGTCCGCGAATGCCAGTGTCAGCACGACCGACCGGCGCGACGCGGGTCGCCAGCGGATTCACCCAAGGGGCGAAGACGCGCAGCCCTTCGTGACTGATGCGGAAGGTGTGAAGGCCAGGCAGTGTTTCCTGCCCGCGTAGCTTCACTACCTCTAACTTTCGTGAACCGTCATTGCCTTCCGCTTGGTTGTGCAGCCACAAGATGCCGTCGGCCACGGTGAATAGCGGGTCTTCGCGGTCGGGGTCTAGGTACTCCGCCACCAGAAAAGTGGTGGCTTGCCAGCCACGCATCAGCAGCGCCATTTGGTGCAGGAAGGCTGGCAGACCGGCGACACCGGTTTGCCCGCGATGCAGTGCCGCGAAGAGCGAGCGGAACGAATCGATGAACACCAGCGAAGGCTTATGCTCTTCCACCGCTTCCTGAATTTTTTGGAGCATCAGCTCGGTGTCGTTGCTGCCACCCACGGCAGCCAAATTCAGGAAATGGATGCTGCGGTGAAGCTCTTCTGGTCTGAAGAACGCATATTGCTCTTGATGCCGCAGCATCTTCGCTGGCGGCTCACCAAGAGCTGTCAGGTACAGTGCGGTGCGGCCGGGGCGCGTCAGCGCGAACATCAATTGGTGGGCCAGGGTGGTCTTGCCGGTGCCTGGGCGCCCGGCAATCAGGTTCAGCGAAGCCTCGCGAAAACCACCGCCCAGAATGGTATCCAGGCCGGTGATGCCCGTGGGCAGTAAGTGACGCCGTGGCGCCAGCGTTTCCCGTTCCATGGGAAGTACTCCTCAAGAGACGGCGGAGAGCAGGGGGCGCGGTGGCAGCGAGGCCATGGGGAGCAGGCGGTGGTATTCCTTCCGCACGACGCCGTAGCACTCGCAGGAGCGGCGTTCCAGGCCAGCGCGATTCACGACGGTGATGTGCCCGCGGCGGTAGCTGATATAGCCCAGCTGTGCCAGACGGCAGGCTGCTTCCGTGATGCCTTCGCGACGTACGCCAAGCATATTGGCGATGGTTTCGTGGGTCATCAGAATTTCGCTGCCGTTGCTGCGGTCTAGCAACAGCAGGAGCCAGCGGCACAATTGCTGTTCGACGGAATGGTGGCGGTTGCACACCACGGTCTGCGACATCTGCGTGATGAGTGCCTGCGTATAGCGCAGAAACAGATGTAGCACCGGTCCGCCGCGGTTGAACTCCGCCATCATGAAGGGTGCGCGGATACGCAGGGCAGAGCCACTGCACAACACAATGGTGGAGTCCGTGCTGCTCTCACCGCCCATGAACAGCGATACACCGACCAGCCCTTCGCGACCGACGACGGAAGATTCGGCGGAGCCGCCATCTTCCATGACATTGAGCAGCGCGAGGATGGCGGTAACGGGGAAGTAGAGGTGGGTGACGCGAGTGCCTGCGTCAAAGAGCACTTGGCCAGCGCGGAGCTCCACGGGTTCCAGATGCTGGCTCCAGCGGGCCATATCGGCAGGCGGAACAGCAGCGAGCAGGGCGTTGCGGCGTGGCTCAGCGGCGATGGGGGTGGGTATGGCGTGCATCATGGCGAGTACCGTCCTTGAGTTATGATCGCGACCCCATTAGCACCCTTCCGTACGTCAATTGCTTTGGTTTTTTACTAGCCTCTTGTGAAACCGGCGAAAATGATAAAAACGAACCCGGTTAGTACCTAGGTATCTACCGCGGCCATCGCGCCAAACGTTCCACATCGTTCAGGTCCAAATGGTTGCGCATGTACTCTTGCGTACCATCTCGCGGCGGGGTGTATTCCCACGGCGTGAACTTGCCGTTGCGCAGCGCGGCAGTGATGAAGTGCCGTTCGCGCTGGCTGGCCAGCACACGCTGCGTCACCGCATCCAAGTTCCAGCGTGCCGCGACTTCCTTTTGGAAGACAGCGAGCGTTGCCGCGTGGGTTGGGTCCTGCGCCAGGTTTCGGACTTCATCCGGGTCGCTGGCAAGGTGGAACAATTGGTCGGGGTCCACCGGCGAGTGAATGAACTTCCATTCGCCACGGCGCAGCATGACGACCGGTGCGATGGAACCTTCGGCCATGTATTCGCCGACGACCGTGCGTTCGGTCGCTTCCACTGCAGAGGTTGTGCTCGCGTGGTTCAACAGGGGCACCAGGCTAGTGCCTGCCAGTAGCTGCACCGGCGCTGGTGCGCCGGCAAGGTCTGCGAGTGTCGGCAAGACATCTACCAGCGACACCGGCGCGGCGACGCGCCCAGCGGCAAAGCGCGCCGGCGCATGCACGACCAACGGAATGCGCACAGCATCTTCGAAGAAACTCATCTTGTACCAAAGGCCGTGTTCACCTAGCAGGTCGCCATGGTCGGCTACCAACATCACCACCGTATCGTTGCGCAGGTGCAGGGCATCAAGCGTTGCCAGCAACCGGCCTGTCCAGTCGTCCACGTAGGAGACGTTGCCGTAGTAGGCGCGGCGTGCGCGGCGCACGTCGTCGTCAGTGATGGTGGCGTTCGCCATATCGCTGACATGCATGAGGCGCTTCGTGTGGGGGTGCGGTTCCTCGGTAAGCCCCACGCGCGGTAGCGGAATGTCCACGCCGTCGTAGAGGTCCCAGTACTGGCGCCGCGTGACGTAGGGGTCGTGCGGGTGTGTGAAACTCGCCACCATGAAGAACGAACGGCCATCGTCAGCGCGGGCTGCATCGTGCAATGCACGGACGGCGTTATTGCCGACTTCGTCGTCGTACAGCAGTTGGTTGGTCACTTCCGCCACGCCGGCGCCAGTGACGCTCGACATGTTGTGGTACCACCAGTCGATGCGCTCGTCGAAGTTGGTCCAGTCTGGCGTCCAGCCGAAGTCGGCCGGGTAGATGTCGGTAGTACGCCGTTCTTCGAAGCCGTGAAGTTGGTCTGGCCCGACGAAGTGCATCTTGCCGCTGAGCATGGTGCGATAGCCGGCGGCGCGCAGATAGTGCGCCACGGTGGGCACGGTGCTGGGTAGATAGGCGGCGTTGTCGTAGCCCCCCGTCTGCGTTGGCAGTTGCCCGGTCATGAGGCAATAGCGCGCCGGGGTGCACAGCGGGCTGTTGCAGTAGGCGTTATCGAAGACCACGCCTTCCGCAGCCAGACGGTCGATGTTCGGCGTCTTGGTCGTTGGGTTGCCATAACAACGCAGGGCGCTGGCAGCAATCTGGTCATACATGATGACCAAGATATTGGGGCGGGCG
>CALPVO020000246.1 GCA_943327025.2 Janthinobacterium lividum | reverse complement strand
GGTTCGGGTTGCCGCTACGCCCGTAATAGTGCGTCTGTGGATAGCTGCCATCGGCAGCACGCTCGAAGGTGGTGGACATCACCAATGGCGTGGCGACGGCGCCGGTAGACGGGTCCGGTGTTCGCGCTGCGTGAACCGCCAGTGTGTCGAATTTCATCAAGGCACCTTTAGCAGTGGTCAAGATGGCGCGCCAAAAACTTCAACTAACAACGTCGACTAGTGACGAAGATTGGCGACGTCGACTAGGCGCATGAACTAGCGGCGTGAATTAGCGGCGTGAACGGCCGATAGCTTCAGCTTTCTCGAGATCTTCCGGAAGTACCTGCAAGCCGACCGCGAGCAAACGCGGACCACCGTGCACCGTGAGCGCCGTGCCTACTTCGATAAGGTGACTGTCCACGATGTTGGGGTGGGCCGCGGTCAGCGCCGCCAGCAGTTCGCGACCTTGCTCTTCCACCAAGCCATGACCGACCAGCAAGCGATAGCGCAGGCCCGGCTCCATGCGCCGACCGACCCAGCGTGCAAACTGCCGCGTGAGGCCGCTGCGACCGAACAGCACACCACCAATACCCACGGGGCCGGCAGGGGTACTGCAGATGAGCGGGGTCATGCGCAGCCAACGCGCCACGTGGCCCGCCCAGGCGGGAATACGTCCCCCGCGGACGGCGAACTCGAGCGTGGTGGGGCAAGCATAGGTATGGCTATGCGGGCGCATGCGTTCCACAAAGCGCACCACGTCCTCTATCGAGGCGCCGGTGGTGGCGTATTCGGCTGCTGCCATGACCAGCAGACCTTGGCCGACGGAGGCATTACGGCTGTCGATGACCTGCACGCCACCGCGCGACTGCACGCGGCTCGCCGCCACTTCGGCAGCGCCACAAGTGCCGCTGTTGGCCCGAGTGACGTTGATGCTCACCACGGACTGGTAGTGAGACCCGAGGAATTCGAACAGCCGCCGGAAATCTCCCGGAGGTGGCTGACTGGATTTCGGGAACGGTGAACCGGGCTCGTCGAGCAAGCGCAGGAAGGTAGCGAGGTCGAGCGTTACCTTGTCCAGATAGCTGTGGGTGCCAATATTCACGCGCGCTGGCACGCTATGGATGTCGTAGCGCTCCATCCACGATTCCGGCAGGTCGCCGGCCGAGTCGGTGGCGATGGCCACTTGCTGGCGCCGCGCGTGGTGCGCGCTTTCCTGCTGGCGTTGCATGTCGTCGGCTTTCTGGCCTTGGACGGTGCCAAAGGCTTCCATGGCGCGAAACACCGCTTCCGGCTCGTTCACATGCACATGCACCTTCACCTTGCGCTCGTGGCCTGCCACGACGAGGCTGCTGCCCAGCGTGGACAGCACTTCGCGCAAGGCGCGGCGGTCGACGGGCGTGTCGGCATCACGCGCTAGCACGAGACATTCGGTGCACCAGCGATGGGTTAGGTCGCCGGTCTCGCCAGCGGTAGTCCGCTCGTCGTGCTCCACTGCCGTCGTGTCGTCGGACAGACCTTCATCGGGTTCGATGCCTGTGTCGAGATAGCCCACCATGCCGGTGAGCAGTTCCACGAAGCCAAGAGCACCAGCATCCACCACGTTGGCGCGCTTCAGGTGTTCGAGTTGTTCGGTAGTACGCCGCGTGGCTTCCTCGGATTGCTGGAGGGCGTTATGCAAGATGCTGCGGACATCGCGGGCACCGTTTTGCACTTGTTCGCGGATGGCCAGGGCGCAGGCAGCCAGCACCGTGAGCAACGTGCCTTCGCGGGGTTCCGCCATGGCGTCGCGGGCGTAGCGTGCGCCACCTTCCATGGCAGTGGCGAGTTCCTTGGCCCCTAGCGTCGGTGCGGCCGCGGCATGGTCGCCGAGGCCCAGAAAAAACTGCGCCAGAATGGCGCCGGAATTACCGCGAGCGCCGTCGAGTGCCGCGTCTGCCACGCGGGTGAGCAACTGCCCGGCGTGCGGAATCTCGACGCGCCCGATTTGCTGGAACACGGCATGCAGCGTCAGCGCCATGTTGGTTCCCGTGTCGCCATCGGGTACCGGGAACACATTGATCTTGTTGATGTGCTCTTGTTGCTGCAGTAAGCGGCGGATACCGGTGCGCAAGGCTGCGGCGAGGCGCACGCCGTCGAGCGACTCCAGGGCCGGGAGTGGCGCAGCCAAGGGCGCAGTGGTTGTTGCAATGCTCAAGTCCAACCCCCTCATCAATTCAGGCTGTGCCGCGGTCGGCACGCTTTTTTTAGTTGCGTGGCAGCAGAAAGCGCTGTCCGCGGTAATTCAGGATGGCCCCTTCTTCCGTCACTCGCTCCACCTGCGGCCCTTCGGGAAGCACGGTGCCATCACGCGCAGTATGCCCGTTGATGGAAATGAAGCTGCGGCCACTGGCGCTATCGTAGTAGTGCAGCGACACGTCCAGCGCTGGTACCCCTTCTGGCAGGACGGTAGACAGATTGCTGGGCGCTTCGCCACGTAAGCCGTTGCCGGCATTGTTGTTGGCGATTCGCGCAGGTTCTTCGGCAGCCACTGCCTCGGCGGCGCGCTGCGCGAGGGTCGGCGCGCCAGTTGTGCGAATGGCATCCGTTTCGGCGAGCGTGGGCGCGGCGGCGGGCTCCGCGTTACGTACAGGGAATTGTGCTGGCGGTATATCGGGCGTGGTGCGCCGTGCACCGGCCGCAGCGGCGCTGCCGGTCGTTTCCGTACCCGCAGCGGCCAACCGTTCGAGGTCGCGCACTTCGCGTCCGGCCGCGCGGCTGGTGAATGAATCGGTGGTGGTTGGTGCCGAGCGCAGCGCCAGCCAAAGCAGCAGCGTGATGTTGGCGAGCAGCAGCAGGGCTACCGCCCACACCCACCACGGCATGCTGGTACGTCCTCTGGCGCGCGGCAATTCGCTGCGGTGGGCTTCGGCCTCCCGCAGTCGCTCACTCTCGCTCTTACGCAGGGCGTCGAGGATGATGGACATCAGCGGACTTCCTGAGGGGTGAGCAAGGGGACGTCGCGGGTATCGGCGACCGCATCCAGCACCATCTGCGTGCGTACGCCGGCAATGCCATCGACGACCAGTCGATGACGCCGCTGGAACGCCTGTACTTCACGCAATAGTGCGGCGTTGTATTGGTCGCCGAGCGGGTCACGCGAGTAGCCGCCGCGAGCTTGTTGAAGCAGTTCGGCGAGACTCCGGACTTCTGGTCCACGCATGCCGTAACTGAGCGAACGCACCGGTTGGAATGCCGGGCGCCACAGCAGCAAAGCCTGGCCCTGCCAGTGTTGCAGCAGGTCTCCGGTAAGGACGGCAGTACCGGCGTTGCCTGTGCCCAGTGCCAAGCGCGCTTGTTCGCCGTTCACTTGCACCAGCAAGACCTGATGGGCGTTACCGGCCGGGTCTACCAAGGCCAGGACGGCTGGGCGACGCAACTGGAGCAACTGGCTCCAACTGCCCTTCAGGGTGGCGCACTCCAAACCGGCGGCACTGGCCTGCGGACAAGGTGCCCCTTGAAGTGCGTCGTAGCGCAGTCCCCAACGTTCGAACAGGCGGGCAATGGCGTTTTCCGTGCCGGTTTCGGCCGCATGGGCGGCGAGTGCGGCGGCGACGCCTTGTACTGCGGTTCCCGGTTCGGTACCGGCGTCGTTGCCAGTCGCGCCGCTGGCGGCGTTGTTGGTCGGGGTGTCGGCTGGGGTGCCATCAACAGTGCGCGGGCTGCCAGCACTGCGAGCGAAGGCTGAAGCCGCCGGAGCAACGCCTTGTCCCGCATTGGCAGGGGGCGCACGCCAAGCCAACCAGAGTGCGGTGCCGAGAATGGTGACGCCGACGACGGCCGCTGCGGCACCGGTCCAAGCAGCCCAGGCGGGCAGCACGCGGCGCCCATGAACTTCACTGGCGGCGACGCGCACCAGGGCTGGCGTCACGCGGTTTTCTTCCTGCGTATAGGCCGCCAACAGGGCGCGGTCGCAGAGCACGTTGATGAGACGCGGCGTGCCGCGTGCGAGACGGTGCACCTCGTGGAGTGCGGCGGGGGAGAACAGCGGGGAGATGGCCCCGGCAACCTTCAAGCGATGCCGCACGTAGGCCACGGTTTCTTCGCGCGTCAGCGGCTCCAAGTGGTAGCGGCCGGTCACCCGCTGCGCGAGTTGGCGCAGGTCGGTGCGGGCCAGCAGTTCGCGCAGCTCCGGTTGGCCGATGAGAATCACCTGCAGCAGCTTGGTGGTAGCCGTTTCGAGGTTGGTGAGCAAGCGCACTTGCTCCAGCACTTCCGGGGACAGCTGCTGTGCCTCGTCGATGATGACCACGACC
>CALPVO020000245.1 GCA_943327025.2 Janthinobacterium lividum | reverse complement strand
TGATCGAGAATAGCCTCGACGCTGGCGCCCGCGCCATCGAGGTGGAGGTGGAGCGGGGCGGTTTGTCGCTCATTCGTATTCGTGACGATGGCTGCGGTATTCCGGTGGAGGAACTGCCGTTGGCGTTGTCGCGGCATGCTACCTCCAAGTTGGCTTCGCTCGACGACCTCGCGGCCATCAGTTCCCTCGGTTTTCGCGGCGAGGCCTTGCCATCCATCGCCTCGGTATCGCGGTTTCAAATCACCTCACGCACGGCAGCCGACGCACACGGTTGGCGTGTTGTGGTGGCGGTGGGCGAGGTTCAACCCCCTATGCCCGCACCGCATCCGGTGGGCACCACGATCGAAGTCCGCGATCTGTTTCATCAGGTGCCGGCACGGCGCAAATTCATGCGTAGTGAGGCCACTGAGTTTCAGCACCTCTATGGCATGGTGGAACGCTTGGCACTGGCGCGACCGGAAGTGGCCATTACGCTGAGCCACAACGGCCGCCGTGTACTGTCCGTCAGCGCCGCGATCACCCGCGAGGCTGAGGCGCGGCGGGTTGCCGCGGTGCTGGATGACGACTTCATCGCCCATTCCTTGCATCTGGAACACGCCGCGCTGGGCTTGCGCCTGGAGGGTTGGTTGGGGTTGCCCACAGCGGCTCGCGGTGTGGCGGACCGGCAGTTTCTGTTTGTGAATGGGCGTCTGCTGCGCGACCGTTTTCTGGCCGCAGCAGTGCGCGTGGGTTATCGCGACGTGCTGTTTCATGGACGTCACCCTGCTTATGTCTTGCACCTGACGCTCGACCCACAACGGGTAGATGTGAACGCGCACCCGCAGAAACTCGAGGTGCGCTTTCGTGACCCTGGCACGATCCATGACTTCGTCAGGCGGACCGTCGATCAAGCCTTGGCAGCCACAACGCCGCGCGATGGTGCTGGTCCCGGTTCCGTCCACTTCGCCGCAGCCGGATTGGACGGGGGCGAATCGGTCGCGGAATCGCGGTTTCCTGAACAGCAATCTTTGGCAGTTTATCCCGCGCGAACCTCGACGACTTTTGCCGCGCGGACTAGCATTGGTGGCAAGCATGATTGGGCGCGTGCCGACTGGAATACGGGTACCAGTGTTTTCGCCGAAAACGCCGTGGCGGACGCAACAGCTTCCGGTGCTGCCTCGCTTGGCGGGGCGACCCAAGCAAGCAGTGACGGTGCGGCAGAACCACCACTAGGCTTCGCCATCGGGCAGGTGCTGGGGCTATATATCCTCGCGCAGGCACGCGGCACGCTGGTACTGGTGGATCAACATGCTGCCCACGAACGCGTCATCTACGAACAGATGAAGGCCGCCTATGCGGCCGGCGGCATCGCGCGTCAGGCCTTGCTGGTGCCGCAGTCCGTGGAAGTATCGGCACCAGCCATGGAGGTGGCGTTGGAGCATGCCGAAGCGTTGGTCGGTATCGGCTTGGTAGTCACTCCGGGTGGCCCCAGGACCTTGCTGCTTCGCGAAGTACCGGCCGTATTTGGCACGAAAGATCTCGGCGGCTTGTTGCGCGATGCACTGGCGGAACTGGCGGAGAAGGGGAGTGCCGAGGCGCTGGAAGGCGCCAGCCATCAGTTGTTCGCCACCATGGCTTGTCACGCGGCGGTGCGTGCTCATCGTCCGCTGAATCTTCACGAAATGAACGCCTTGCTGCGCGAAATGGAGAAGACCAATCGCAGTGACCAGTGCAACCATGGGCGTCCCACTTGGGTGCGGCTATCGGTCGAGGAACTCGACCGGTTGTTCTTGCGCGGGCGCTGATGAGCATCGTTCCTCCCATCTTGTTGATGGGCCCCACGGGCTCCGGCAAGACGGCACTAGCCCTCGAGATCGCAGCACGGTTTCGCGTCGGCCTCGTCAGCGTGGATTCAGCGCTGGTATACCGCGGCCTCGACATCGGTGCCGCCAAGCCCGACCGTGCCACGCTGGCGGCGTTTCCCCACGAATTGGTCGACATCGCGGACCCCGTTCAGCCCTACAGCACGGGCGAGTTTCTGCGGGATGTCCTGCCGGCCATGGAACGTATTCGTCAGCGTGGCGAAGTGCCGCTATTGGTCGGTGGCACCATGCTCTGGTTTCGCGCCTTGCAGGCCGGTATGGCGGACCTACCGGCGGCCGATCCGGTCCTGCGTGCTGCGTTGGCGGCCGAGGCCGAACTGCGGGGTTGGCCGGCACTGCATGAACGGTTGGCTGTTCTGGACCCGGCCGCCGCCATTCGTATTCACCCGAACGACGCTCAGCGCATCCAACGCGCTTTGGAGGTGCACGGCCTCTCTGGGCAATCCCTATCGGCTTTGCAGCAGCAGAACTTGCGCTCCGCTGGCGCCGGCGCTGCCACCGGGCCTTTAGGCACAGCGCTGCACGGCGCTTTGAAGCTGGCGCTTCTGCCTGAGGACCGCGCCGTGCTCCAGGAGCGCTTGGCGCAGCGCTTTCACCAAATGCTGGCGGAGGGCTTTCTGGACGAGGTTCGTGGGTTGCGGGAGCGTGGTGATCTTCATGCGGAACTTCCCGCAGTCCGCGCAGTCGGATATCGGCAACTGTGGTGTTACTTGGCTGGCGAATGCCGGCTGGAGACAGCCGTGGCGGCCGGGATAGCTGCCACCCGTCAACTGGCGAAACGCCAGTTGACCTGGCTGCGACGGGAACCGGACGTTGAAAACGTGCCGATGCCCCCCACAGTGGATTGGGTGATGGCTCGTTTGCGCCATCACGGAGTGCAGGAAAGATAGCGATGTTGCAGCGCAAAAGGCAGCAACTGCTGTGGTAAAGTTAATGCATGGTTGAGCGTGCTGCCCGCAGGTGTGGGGGGCGCCGATCTTGAAGCGAGTTTCCATCCTCCGGGTGCTCAGGCACCAAGGACAGGACCTCCGGTCGCTGGCCGGGCCCGGTGGATGTCACGAATAACAGGGAGAACAACATGGCTAGAGGTCAGTCCTTGCAGGATCCATTCCTGAACGCGCTCCGTAAGGAACGCATTCCCGTCTCCATCTACCTGGTCAATGGCATCAAACTCCAGGGTCAGATCGACTCCTTCGACCAGTTCGTGGTGCTGTTGAAGAACAGTGTCAGCCAGATGGTCTACAAGCACGCTATTTCTACCGTGGTGCCGGCGCGCAATGTCCGCCTGCCCTCGGGCGACGGCAGCGACGAGGCCCCGGACGATATGCCGGTGGCGGACTGATCCCGTCTTGAAGCCCTCCCCGCGCAGGATGCACCTGCTTGTTTGAACGTCCGCGTAGCGGTGAGCGTGCCTTGTTGGTTCGCCTCGGCATCGATGGCCCGGTCGATCCTGAGGACCTCAGGGAATTCGCAGCCCTGGCGGAATCCGCCGGGGCTACGGTGCTGGGTACGGTCACCGGCCACCGCGCCCGTCCCGACCCGAAGTTTTTCGTGGGCACCGGCAAGGCCGAGGAGATTCGCGCCAAAGCCGAAGAACTGGAGGCGGAGGTGGTGTTGTTCGACCACCCGCTTAGCCCTAGCCAGGAACGCAATCTGGAAAAGCTTACCGGTCGGCGCGTGCTGGACCGGAACGGGCTCATCCTCGACATCTTTGCGCAGCGTGCCCGTAGCCACGAGGGCAAGTTGCAGGTGGAGTTGGCCCAGTTGAAGCACTTGGCCACGCGCCTCGTGCGCGGTTGGACCCACTTGGAACGCCAGAAGGGTGGTATCGGCATGCGCGGTCCTGGCGAGAGCCAGTTGGAAACGGACCGCCGCCTCATTGGTGTGCGTATTCGCACCTTGCGACAGCGGCTCGACAAGCTCGCTTTGCAGCGGGATACGGGTCGGCAAACCCGCAAGGAACTGCCTGTGCCTGGCGTCGCCATTGTGGGCTACACCAATGCCGGCAAGAGCACGCTGTTCAACGTAGTCACGGGTGCCGCCGCCTATGCGGCAGACCAGCTCTTCGCGACCTTGGACCCAACGGTTCGTCGGCTGCGTTTGCCGCATTGCCCGGACATCGTGCTGGCGGATACGGTCGGGTTCATTCGCGACCTGCCTCATGAGCTGGTCGCTGCGTTCCGTTCCACCCTGCTTGAAGCCCGTGAGGCCGACCTGCACTTGCACGTGGTCGACGCCGCAGATACCGAGCGCGCGGAGCGCATACGGCAGGTAGACGAGGTACTCGAGGGCATCGGCGCCGGTAGCATCCCTACCATCCAGGTGTTCAACAAAGTGGACCTGTTGGAAGAGCCCGCCCGCCTCGAGCGCGACGAGCACGGTCAGGTGGTCCGCGTGTTTCTGTCGGCCCGGAC
>CALPVO020000244.1 GCA_943327025.2 Janthinobacterium lividum | reverse complement strand
TCCTTACCTCTCTACGCATCTGGCGGACCACGGCGCCGAGGTCATCAAAATCGAAGCGCCGGGTGAAGGCGACCCGGGCCGACACATCGGCAAAGGCCAAGGGGGCCATAAGACTTTCTTTCGCAACCTGAACCGCGGCAAGAGCAGTGTGGTGTTGAACCTGAAGAACGAGGCCGGTCGCGAAGCTTTGCTCCGCCTCGTCGAGACCGCCGACGTCTTCATCGAAGGTTTCCGCCCTGGCGTAGTAAAGCGCCTGGGCGTGGATTACGCCGCCGTGGCCGCACGCAACCCGCGCATCGTCTACGTCAGCATTAGCGGTTTCGGGCAGACCGGCCCACTCAGCGGCGTGCCCGCACACGACGTCGCTACGGAAGCGATGGGCGGCATCGTCAGCCTGAACCTCGGCAGCGACGGCCAGCCTGCCATGCCACCGGTGCCCATTGCCGACCTCACCGCCTCGTTACTGGCGTTGTCCGGAATACTGATGGCGCTCCTGCGTCGCACACAAACCGGCCAAGGCGATTACCTCGACCTGTCCATGCATGACGCCGTGCTGGCCAGCATGCCGAACGTGCTGGGCGATGTGTTCGTGGACAAGCAGCCCCCAGACCGTTTGCGGGAGCGCCCGTGGGGCGGCAATGCTTTTTATCGCCTGTACCGCACCGCCGACGACCGCCATGTGGCGCTTGGCGCCGCCGAGATCAAGTTCGTCCGCAGCTTGCTGGGCGAACTGGGGCACTTGGACTTGGTGCCACTAGCCGAGCGTGGGCCAGGCCCGCACCAAGCGCCCATCGTCGAGGTGCTGGACGCTTGGTTCGCTACCCGTAGCCAAGCCGAATGGGTGGATTTCTTCCAAGATCGAGATATCGGCTTTGCACCGGTGCGCAACGTGCGCGAGGCTTTCGACGAACCGCATGTGGCAGCGCGAGAGATGCTCCTGCACGACGCGGATGGCATCGAGCACGTAGGCACGCCTTTGAAGTTTTCCAAGGAACCGGGTCATGTCAGTTTTGCCGTGCCCGGGCAAGGCGAACACACCGCCGCGGTGCTGGGTGCCGCGGGCTTCACTGCCGAAGAGCTGGCAGCGCTACGAGCCGCGGGCGCTTTAGGCTAGCCCGCTCCCTGTTCGTTTCGGCACAGGTACGTGGCTGACGCGCGACTAGCGCGCCAGCGCCCGGAAGTCCGCTACCACCTCGCCGGCCGCGAGAATGTCCGCTTCGTGGGCGGCTTCGCGCCAAGGTTCGGCGAGCGCCCCGGCCTCCCACTCTTGCAGCACCGGGTGCGCGAGCATTCGCTCGACATACGCTGCAGCCATTGCCGACAACGGCAGTCCGTAGGAACGCATGCGGAACGCCACAGGCGCATAGAACGCATCGACGGCCGTAAAGGCAGCGCCGGCGAGAAACGGACCACCGAATCGCTGCAGACCTTCGCACCACAGCGCATCGATTCGCGCTACGTCGGCCAGCACGTGCTCCGACATGCTATGCATGCGAATGCGCTGCCCCACCGTCATGGAACAGTCGTTACGCAGCGTGGCAAAGCCAGAATGCATCTCCGCCGCGGCGCAGCGCGCCCAAGCACGCGCCGCTACGTCCGCGGGCCACACGCCGGCATGGCGTTCCGCGAGAAACTCGACGATCGCCAAGGAATCCCACACCACCAAACCATCAGCATGCAAGCACGGCACTTTTGCCGTCGGCGAGAACTGAATGAACACTGGGGTGTTAGGGCCATCGGCAAACACCATCAGGCGTTCTTCGAAGGGAATGCCCAAGGCCTTGAGCACCGCCCAAGGGCGCAGCGACCACGAAGAGTAGTTTTTGTTGGCGATATAGAGTGCGAGCATGGCAAGCCCCGATGCAAAGACGCCGTAGGCCATGCCTCCAGCGTGCGAACGAAATAAACTTCCCGGCACTAGGCCGGGAAGAATTCTATCGTCTTTCGAGCCACCAGCGTTTCCACGTCACGGGCTTCGAAGCGGAAGCCCTTGATACGGGCGATGATGCGCCGTTCGAGTTCGGCATCGCCCAGTTCGCTGGACAACACCTGCACTTCCTTCACCTCACCCGAAGGCGCGATGGTCAGTTGCACCACCAGCTTTCCTTGCAAAGCCGGGTTGTCACGCAAGGCACGGTTGTACAGGGCATAGAGCGCGCTCTTGTTGCGATCGAACATGAGTTCGACTTCTTCCCGGCTGCGCGCCGCTTTGCCACTGTTGCCATCGCGTTGCACGGAAGCCTGTCGGCCGAACTTGTCGCCGAACGAAGGGCTGGCCTGCGTAGTACCCACGCCCTTCAAAGAACCGGCACCACCGCCAAAACCGCGACTCGAAGGGGCGGTCGAGACTCCGCCGCTGGCAGCACCAGCGTTGGAGGTGAGGATGGAACGCTCCGCCCGCGACGGACCATCCGTCTTGGCTTCCAAGTTGCGGATATTGGTCGGCGTAGGCTCAAACGCATCGCGTAGGGCCTTCAGGTCATCCTTCAGTGCCAACACCCCCACAGACTCCGCCTTGCGACGCGCCTCTTGCACCCGGTCCACGGGCTTAGGGGTCTTGGTGGGGACGGCTTTAGGCTCAAGCTTTTTAATCTCAGGCTTCGGCGGCTTGGGCGGTTCCGGTGGTGGCTCCAACACCAACTGCACCACTTCTTCTGGAAGTTGCGCTGGGATGACGCGTTCGTTCACCGGCAAGAACGGAATGACCAACGCGGCCAACAGGAACAGCAGGAGTAACACCGCTCCCACACGCTGTAGTCGCTTCTGGGCTGCGGTATCCGCCGTCCAGGGAAGGTCATAACTACGGTAGGCACCCGGCAGGCTCATGCCCTCCAGTGCCGCCGCGGCAGTGGCCATGCTCATGGTGCGGGCCCTCGCGCTGCGGTTTCCTTCTCCACCACGGCGAGGGAAAGCTTGCCGAAGTTAGCTGCAGTGCCTGCATTCATAATCTTGCGCAGCACCCGGTACGGCAGTCCCTTGTCTGCCATGACGGTAATCTCAGCGGGCGTCGCGGATGCTTTGCCGACGCGAGCTTTCGCCGCCTCGTTACGCAAAGCCTCCACGAGTACCAAGGCTGTCGGTGCGGTCTCCGCATCGAGCGCCGCCACCGTCATCACCTTGGCCCCGTTCACGAACAAGTCGTCGCGGGTTACCAGCATGGTGATGGTTTCGCGCGGCGTCTTCTCAGCCATAGACATGGGGATGGAGATGTTCTTGGTGTTGGGCAGAATCTCGTAGTCCGCGGCATGCACCAACAGATACACCACCATAATCGTCAGCATGTCGATCATGGGAATGAGTGCAGGCATGCCATGACCGCCACCCCCGCTCCCGACTTTGCGCCCGCGCCCACGGTGCTTGAAGCGTGAACGTATCATTTGGGCGCATCTCCAAGAGCTACCTGCGGGAACAGTTCCCCACGGGCGGGCTGACCGTCCTGCATGCCGTCATAGGTACGCACAGCGTCCATCACTTGTACGATGGTGTCGTATGGCACATCCGGCTCCGGCAAAACGGTGGCGTCTTTCTTGTCCGGGAAACGAGCCTTCACACGGGCCAGGTAATCCCCGAGCCCCTTCAGGTCGTACCCGGCAGCATCCACCTTGAACGCCTGCAGCAGCCCCGTCTTGCGATCGGCTACCTCGAGTACGTCCTTGCGGATGATGACCTCCAACTCCAGTTCCTTGATGGGCTCAAGCTCCTGCGGAACCTCCGCCGGAAGATTGAGCTCGAGGATGCGCGTCTTCGAGAACACTGCCGTGAAGATGAGGAAGAAGATAAGAATGACCATCACGTCCAGCATCGGGACGATGTTGATGTCACTCTTGCCCTGACGTTTGGCGCGCGAACGCGCCTGACGACGGGCTATGCGGGAGCCACTCATGCACGCCCACCGGTCGGGGCGCCGCCGGCCTGCTGCTGGGCCTGCTGGCTTTCGTACAGGGCATTCATCACCTTCACGGTGGCCACTTCCAGGCTATCTGTCAGTTCGGTGGTCCGGGTCTCCAGGTACATGTGGGCCAGCAGCAGCGTAATGGCCACCACGAGACCCAGCGCCGTATTGTTCATGGCGACCGAAATGGAGGCCGCCAACAGGCTGGCCTTTTCAGCCGGATTCGACTGCGCCACCGCCGCGAACGCGTTGATGAGGCCGATGACCGTACCGAGCAACCCCATGAGCATGCCGATATTGGCAAAGGTGGCGAGGTAGTGCGTCCGCTGCTCGAGACGCGGGATGATCTCGATGAGGCTTTCTTCCATGGCTTTCTCGACGTCGTCGCGACGG
>CALPVO020000243.1 GCA_943327025.2 Janthinobacterium lividum | reverse complement strand
TGGTGACGTCGTCGCCAATCTGCAGGCCAAGCCCACCGGGCGTGTAGGGGCCATCATGGGTCACGTGGAGCACCACACCATCCTGCACGCTAGTCCGCGCACCAATGCGAATAGGTGCTACGTCGCCACGCACCACAGCGCACGGCCACACGGAGCTGTCATCGCCGATGACCACTTGGCCGATGACGACTGCCGCGATGTCCACGTACACCCGCTCACCTAATTGCGGCATGACGCCGCGCCACGAACGCAGATTCATTCGCCCTCTCCTTCATTGGCGCTAACGAGCCGTTTCACGAACGAGCGCGAAACGACGGACGGAACGTTCAACGCATCGTCACGAATTCTTCGGCCGCCGTCGGGTGGATGGCCACCGTATCGTCGAAATCTTTCTTCGTGGCGCCCATCTTCATGGCCACCGCGAAGCCTTGGGTCATTTCGTCTGCGCCCTGGCCGATGACATGCAGGCCCACCACGCGCTCCTCGGTGCCAACGCAGATGAGCTTCATGGTCGCCTTCGGCTTGCGAGTGCCCAAGGCGTAGTACATGGGCACGAACGAAGAGCGGTACACCTTCACCGCCTCGCCATGCTGCGCCCGCGCTTCTTCTTCAGTGAGCCCCACGGTGCCGATAGGCGGATGGGAGAAGACCACGGTGGCAATGCCGCTATAGTCGAGCTTGCGGCCCGCCATGCCCCCGAACTCGCGGTCGGCGAGTCGGCGACCCGCGGCAATGGCCACTGGCGTTAAGGCAACCCGCCCGGTGACATCGCCAATGGCCCAGATACCGGGCACGTTGGTCGCCTGCCATTCGTCCACCGGAATGAAGCCCTGTGCATCTTGCGTGACGCCGGCAGCCGCCAGGTTCAAACCATCCACTGCCGGCGCCCGACCAATGGCCCACAACACGGTGTCGAAGCCTTCAAACCGCCGACCGTCCGCGGCTACCAGTGTCTTAGCGCCCGCCGGCGTACCCTCCAACGCCGCGGGCACCGCGTGCGTCACGACGTTCAGCCCATCGGCCTGCATCTGGGTCATGAGCGCTTCGGCGATGGTGTTGTCGAAGTGTCGCAGCACTCGTTCGTGGCGCACGAACAGATGCACCTCGGCGCCCAGCGAAGCAAGCACACCGGCAATTTCTACCGCGATATAGCCGCTGCCGATGATGGCCACCTTGTTCGGGCGGCTTTCCAGCGCGAAGAAGTCATCGGATACAAGCCCCAGCTCGGCACCCGGGATGGCCGGGCGCACAGGGTAGCCGCCGGTGGCGATGACGACTTGCGCCGCCGTGACCCGCCGACCGTCAATGTCTAAGGTATGCGCATCCACGAAGCGGCCACGGCCTTGCAGCCAGGCAATGCCCTTGCGCTCGAGATTGCCGGCGTAGATACCGTTCAGGCGCTGCACATACGCGTCGCGTCCCGCTTTCAGCTTGGCCCAGTCGTGCCCCGTACTTTCCACGGCGAAGCCATGGTCCTGTGCTTCATGGATGCCATGGGCCAACTGGGCAGCGTTCCACATCACCTTCTTCGGCACGCAGCCCACGTTCACGCACGTGCCGCCGAGCCGGCCGCTTTCAATGACTGCCGCTTTTGCGCCGTACTCGTAGGCGCGCTGCGCCGCTGCCAAGCCGCCACTGCCACCGCCAATGCACACCAGGTCGAAATCGTAAGCCACTGCCAAACCCCGTGACGCCGCTCTCATCGCGGCTTGGGCACGATGATATACAGTCGAAGGTAATCTTGGAGGTTCCATGTTCGCCAACTTGCTGCTTCTCGCCGTGCTCGCCGCCCTCGCCTTGTATGTGGCTGGCATTTACAACGGCCTGGTGCGCTTGCGCGAAGGCGTACGTGCCGCCTGGTCCAATATTGGTGTGGTGCTGAAGCAGCGCCACGAAGAACTGCCCAAGCTGGTGGAAGCTTGTCGTCAGTACATGCAGCACGAAGCCGCCACACTGGAGCGCGTCATGCAGGCACGCAGTGCCGTGGCCAGCGCACAAGGCAGCGGCAACGTCCCCGCCTTGGGTGCCGCCGAAGGCCAACTGCGCATGGGTCTTGGACAGCTCTTCGCTGTCGCCGAGGCCTACCCTTCGCTGAAGGCAGACGTCAGCTTCGCGCAGCTCTCGGCCCGCATCAGCGCCTTGGAAGACCAGATAGCGGACCGGCGCGAGCTCTATAACGACAGCGTGAACCTGAACAACATCCGAATCGACAGCGTGCCAGACACCTTCATCGCCCGTGCCTGGGGCTTCCAGCGCGCCGACCTGCTGGAATTCAGCGCCAGCGAAACCGCCGACGTAGACGTGCGCCAGCTGTTCCGCAGCTAAGACAGCCATGGAGGACGCCCTCTGGCTGGCGGTGCTGGTAGCTGCGGCCGGGTGCTTCGCGCTGGCCATCGCGCGTCGTGCCTGGTTACGCGCACGGTTGGTAGAAGACACCCCCACCGCTCTCGTTCGCTCCGCCGCTCAAGGTTTCGTGCGGCTGGAAGGCGCGGCCCAACTCATGCCCGGCGAGCCCATCATCGCGCCGCTCTCACGGCTCCCCTGCGTGTGGTGGCGCTACCGAATTGAAGAACGTCGCGGCTCCGGCGAACGCTGGCAGCGGTTGGAGTCGGACACGAGCACGGCCCACTTCGAGCTCGTGGATACCACGGGCGCTGTGCTGGTCGACCCCGACGGCGCGGAACTCCACGGCACCATCAGCGTTACTTGGTACGGCGACTCGCCACAACCGACTGCCGGGCCACCCGCGCTAGAAGGCTTTCGCGGCTTCGGGGATGGTTACCGCTACACGGAAGAGCGCATCGAAGCTGACGCTTTCATCCATGCCCTAGGGCACCTGACGACCGAACGCCCGGGCCTGGGCCTCGGGCACGACAGCGAGGTGGCCGCTCGCTTGCGCGCCTGGAAGCGCGACCCCGCCAAGCGCGCCGAATTCGACGCGGATGGGAATGGCGAACTGGACCAAGGGGAATGGGAACAGGCCCGACAGGCGGCGCTGTTGGAAACGGTGCGGACAGACGCCGCGGCGCCTCACCGGCCCACCCACGTGTTGCGCAAACCGAAGTCCGGGCAGCCGTTTTTACTAGGCGCCATGGCCCCGGAAGAGCTGGTCTTGCGCCAGCAGCGACTGGCCTACGGGGCCGCTTTCCTGTTCCTGCTGTGCAGTGCCTGTGCCGCGTGGCTGCTGAATCCGCCGTAAATTTGCGCCATCATGGGCGCATGAGCGAAACCACTGCGCTAGCCGCCGCGACGGCCACCCCGAACCCCCTACTCGACCTCACCGGCCTCCCCCGCTACGGGGAGATTGCCGCGGACCACATAGAGCCTGCCGTGCGGGCGCAGTTGGCCACCTGCCGGGCCGGATTGGAAACCCTGCTGGCCCAGCCAGCGGCGGGCTTTGCTGCCCTGGTGGAGCCCTTCGAAGCACTGCAGCAGCAGTTGTCGCGTGTGTTCGCGCCCATCAGTCACCTGAATGCCGTGGTGAATACGCCAGAGCTGCGCGCCGCGTACAACGCCTGCGTGCCGCTCATGGCCGAATACGGCACGGAGATTGGCCAGAACGAGGAACTTCATGCCGCCTACCAGCGCCTGCAGGCCGCGGCCATTGGGCTGAACCCCGTGCAACGCCAAGTACTGCACTACGCGCTGCGCGACTTCAAGCTGGCCGGCGTGGGCCTGCCCGCGGCTACCAAAGCCCGCTACAAAGACATCATGCAGGAACTGGCGCAGCTGCAAGCCAAGTTCGAAGAGAACGTGCTGGACGCCACCAACGCTTGGCATCGCGATGTGGTGGAGGAAGCCGAACTGACCGGCCTGCCCGCCCATGTAGTGGCCCACGCGTCAGGGCTGGCGACCGAAGCTGGCGTTAGTGGGTGGCGGCTGCCATTGGATGGCCCCACCTACATGGCAGTCATGTCACACGCCGCCACGCGCCAACTGCGGCGCGACTTCTACGAAGCGTGGAACACCCGCGCCTCCGACCGAGGCCCGGGCGCTGGCACTTACGACAACAGCCAGCTCATCGAAGACATTTTGCGGCTGCGGCATGAAGCCGCGGGTTTGCTGGGCTTCGCCAACTACGCGGAGCTGTCATTGGCCACGAAGATGGCCAGCTCCGTCGAAGAAGTGCTGGCCTTTCTGGCGGACCTTGCGCAGCGCTATCAGCAAGCGGCGCGCACGGAACTGGCCGAGCTCACCGCTTTCGCCGGTGAACCGCTGGAGGCTTGGGATATCGGCTGGCATTCAGAACGCCTGAAGCAGGAACGCTACGCTGTCAGCGAAGAAGC
>CALPVO020000242.1 GCA_943327025.2 Janthinobacterium lividum | reverse complement strand
TCGTGCTGCACCGCGGCTCCATGGAAGACTTCCTGACCACCGCCGATGCGGTAGCGCGCATGGTCAACGAACATGCCGGCCTCGAAGTGGCGCATGTCGTCCCAGTGAAGCGCATCCCGAAGACCACGAGCGGCAAACTGCAGCGCGGGTTGCTGGCGAAGGAATACCTCGACGGCGCTTTCACCGCAGAAATGGCGGAGATAGCGACGCTGCGTGCGCAGCGTGAGGCGGCCATGGCGGAGGCTGCTGCGCCCGGTACGGCACTGGCTTGCACGGCTATGGAGCAGCGCCTGAAAAACATCGTCGATGCAGCGATGGCACCGAAGGATGTGGGGCTGGACGACAACCTGTTCGAGGTTGGTGCCAGTTCACTCGTACTCATCCAGATTCACGAAGAAGTGGACCGCGACCACCCGGGCGTGGTGGACCTCACGGAGTTGTTCGACCACCCCACCATTCGCGCTCTGGCTGCTCATCTCGATAGCAAGTTGGGATAAAGAGTCGGGAGCAAGCT
Organism: Janthinobacterium lividum; assembly: GCA_943327025.2. Taxonomy (GTDB): domain Bacteria; phylum Pseudomonadota; class Gammaproteobacteria; order Steroidobacterales; family Steroidobacteraceae; genus CAIOHZ01. The sequence goes on along the minus strand of CALPVO020000242.1, from coordinate 3,860 downwards.
TCCTCCACACGAAACATTGGTGGGAGCGAGCTTGCTCGCGACGCTTCGCTTACTTGCCGTAAAGGGGCTTTTGCAGCTTCCAGCGCCGATGGCCCCAGAACCAATCCGCAGGGTGAGCCAGCAGATGCGCCTCGAGGCGCTGCGCATAGCGGCGGGTGGTTTCCTTCGGCACTTCCCCGCCCTCGCCAGGACGTGACAGCAACTCCGCCGTTACGCGGTAACGCCCAAGTTCCAACCGTTCCATCGCCAGAAAATACACCGGCAACTTCAGCGCGCGGCTAATTTCTTCCGGGCCAGCAAAGAATGCCGTGTCCTGCCCGAGGAACTTCAGCCAGATCTTGTTGGCCGCGGACAGCGGCACCTGGTCCGCCACCAAAGCAATGACGCGTGGGTTTTCGCGGCGCCCCAAGATGCGCTTCAGCACCTCCTTGGCCGACACCATGCGCCCGCCGAAACGCGAACGCATCGCCAGAAACGCTTCATCCACGCCCGCCGGTTGCAGCGTCTTGTAAATAGCATCTACCGGGCAAGGCAGGGCTTCAGTCAGCCGCAGCAACAGCCACTCCCAGTTGCAGTGATGTGCAGTGACAATCATCAGTGAGCGACCAGCAGCAATCTCTGCGAGCACAGGCTCGAAACCTTCCAGCACCACCCGTTCGCGCAGTTGCTCTGCCGGCAAGGTGAAGCCTTTGATGGTTTCCATGGCCACGTCCATCACCTGCCGGTGATAGGCCCGCCAAAGTTGGCGGCGCTCCGCTTTCGAACGTTCCGGAAACGAACGAGCGAGATTGTCCATCACCACGCCACCACGCACGTTCAACACGTTGAAGAGCAGGAAGCCCAAGCCTCGACCGAGCCCGTAAAGCACCGGCAGCGGCAGGCGGGACAGGGCGCGAAACAGCCACGTCATGCGGTGTATCCTGTGGCCATGCTTGTCGTCCGCTTCCTGCTGCTGGCCTGGGTTTTCGTCGGTTTCGTGCTGTGCGTGGTAGCGCTGGGCCTTGGCCTGGGCGCCAGCTCCACCAGCGCGGCCCATGACCGCGCCACTGGCGTGCTGGTGGCACGCCTGCTTTGCGCCGTCACCTGGCCCATTGCCCTGTTCACGGCCACCGGCCGACAGGCACTGGGCTCCATGTTCCGCAAAGCGGCGTAGCCTGCCTCACGCCACGCGCACCGGAATATTCAGCGTCTTGATCTTCCCGGCCCACTCGGCCGGGCCCGTGTTGTGCACGCTGGTGCCGTTAGCATCCACCGCTACCGTCACAGGCATGTCCTGTACCTCGAACTCGTAAATGGCTTCCATGCCAAGGTCCGCGAACGCCACCACGCGTGAAGAACGGATGGCCTTGGACACAAGATACGCCGCTCCACCTACTGCCATGAGGTAAGCCGATTCGTGCTTGCGAATGGACTCGATGGCAGCGGGGCCGCGCTCGGCTTTGCCAATCATCGCCAGCAAGCCGGTCTTCTCCAGCATCAGGTCCGTGAATTTGTCCATGCGGGTGGCGGTGGTGGGGCCCGCCGGGCCCACCACCTCATCGCGCACCGGGTCCACGGGGCCTACGTAGTAAATAACGCGATTACGCAGGTCTACGCCTTCTGGCAGCGACTCGCCCTTCGCATAGAGGTCCGCAATGCGCTTGTGCGCAGCGTCGCGGCCCGTGAGCATCTTGCCGTTCAGTAACAGCGTCTCGCCGGGCTTCCACTGCTTCACTTCTTCACGGCTCAGCGTGTCGAGGTTCACACGACGCGAATCGCCACCCGGCGTCCAGCCCACCTTGGGCCAACTGTCGAGCGATGGCGGCTCCAGCAAAGCCGGACCAGAACCATCCAGCACGAAGTGCGCGTGGCGGGTAGCCGCGCAGTTTGGAATCATCGCCACCGGCTTGGAGGCAGCATGCGTGGGGTAATCCACCACCTTCACGTCCAGCACCGTCGACAGGCCACCGAGACCTTGCGCACCGATGCCGAGTGCATTCACCTTTTCGTAGAGTTCGATGCGCAGTTCTTCCAGCGCATTGGCCGGGCCGCGCTCGAGCAACTCGTGCATATCGAGCGGCTCCATCAGCGATTCTTTCGCCATGAGCATGGCCTTCTCGGCGGTGCCGCCGATACCAATGCCGAGCATGCCGGGCGGGCACCAGCCGGCGCCCATGGTCGGCACGGTCTTCAGCACCCACTCCACAATGCTGTCCGACGGGTTCAGCATGACGAACTTCGATTTGTTTTCGGACCCGCCACCCTTGGCCGCTACCGACACCTCGACGTGGCTGCCCGGCACCAGTTCCGTATGAACGACTGCCGGCGTGTTGTCTTTGGTGTTGCGGCGGCTGAACGCCGGATCGGCAACGACCGAGGCGCGCAGTTTGTTGTCCGGGTGGTTGTAGGCGCGACGAACACCTTCGTTGACCAGCTCGTTGAGCGACAAGCGCGTATCCCAACGCACGTCCATGCCCACCTTCAGGAACACGTTGACGATGCCGGTGTCCTGGCAGATGGGGCGGCGCCCTTCAGCGCACATGCGGGAGTTCGTCAGGATTTGCGCGATGGCGTCTTTGGCCGCCGGCGACTGCTCGCGCTCGTAGGCGCGCGCCAAGTGCTGGAGATAGTCCGCCGGGTGGTAATAGGAAATGAACTGCAGCGCATCGGCGATGCTTTGCACGAAATCGGCTTCACGGATGATGGTCATGGCGGCCTGCAACTTCGGCAGAGCGTCGACCGCGCCTGGACCCGCGGCGGGCGGCCCGCCAGGAGGGCCCCGAAAGGCCCGATGATGGAACCCGCAAGCGGGCTCCGAAGAGATGGTGCCGACACCGTGACTCGAACACGGGACCTACTGATTACGAATCAGTTGCTCTACCAACTGAGCTATGTCGGCGCTCAATCAAGACGCGGGAGTATAGGGGAAGCGACGCTTCCAGCCAAGACGACTTATGGCTAGGGTGTGCGCCGCCGCACACGCAGCACCACATCCAGACCGGCGAGTTCTGTACCGGAGGGCAACTGCGGAAGCCTCGAGAATGCCACTTCGTCCACGGCCACATCGCAAAGTTCGCCACTGTGTTCGTCGTAGAGGTGGTGGTGCGGCGCCGTATTGCTGTCGAAGACCGTGTGGTCGCCGTCCAACTTCAGGGCGCGAACCAAACCGTGTTCGGCAAAGAGGTTCAAGGTGTTGTAGACCGTCGCCTTGGAGACCCGGGCACCCGCGGCCATGACCATGGCCAACAGGCGGTCCGCCGAAACATGCTGGTCGCGAGCGAACAGCACCTGCCCCACCAACAAACGCTGGGAGGTGCAACCAATGCCGCTTTGGGCAAACCGGTTGCGTACCGCTTCTTCTGTCGCCAGCAGCCGCGTACTTGCCGCTAAGGCAGGAAGGGCACCAGTCGGGTTCAGTCTGTCCATATCACCAATGATAGGCGAGTAATTCGTCTTCCGCCACTCGCAAGTGCTTGTTTTCCATTAAATACACCGCAAATGCGCAGCACTTTCCCCAGCCCTGTCGCCTAGTCTGCCGCTCCGGGTTTCACCCAAGGAAGGGCAAAGATGAAGCGGAAGAGGCACTCCGAGCGCGGGCAGCAACTGCAGCCATGTGCAGGTCATAGCCTGCACGAACTGCTGGTGGCAATGCTCGTTTGGGCGGCGCTCACGGGGCTTGCCGCACCAGCCATGCACACGTGGGCGCTGGACCTGCAACTCCAAACCACACTCGACGAACTGGCGCGGGGGCTAGCGCTGGCCCGCAGTGAGGCGCTGGCGACGGGGCGCGTGGTCGAGTTCCGCTTCCGCGCTTTGCCCGCCGGGCAGCGGGTCGCCATCAACCGCACCGCCATCCTGTTCAGCCCCTCCGGCAATGCCAC
>CALPVO020000241.1 GCA_943327025.2 Janthinobacterium lividum | reverse complement strand
GCGTTCCTGCTGTTCAACGTGCCCACCTCTCGCAACCGCAGTGTTCGTACCTTCATGGGAGATGCGGGCAGCACGTTGTTGGGCTTCGTGCTGGCTGCGTTGGCATTGGGCATGGTTCAGTCAGACCGCGCCAATATCGACCCGGTCTGCATCCTTTGGCTCATGCCCATTCCCATCTTCGAATTGTTTGCTTCTACTGCACGCCGTTTACGGCAGGGCAAGTCGCCGCTGGCGGCAGACAACGGTCACTTTCACCATCGCTTGATGGCAGCCGGCTTTTCGGTGCGCGCTATTTTCTTCACGTACTTCACTTTCACGCTGTTGAGTGTGGCGGGCGGCGTGGCGGCCTGTCGAGTGGGCGTACATGAACCCGTGATGTTCGGCGGTTTCGCCTTGCTGTTCGTGCTGTGGATGGGCTTCATGGCCGTGGCGCACCGCATTGCGCCTTACCTGCCGAACGGTTGGCACCGCGAACACCAAACCTGGGCCTAGTTCGCGTTTAAGGTACGCAGTTGGCCCAGTGCTCGCCACGCGCCGAAGCCCAACACCGGCACTAGCGCCGCGCCGGTCAGCCAGAGGTTTTCAGCGCTGGCATGCCACACCCAGCGGCAGGCGCCCAGCAGTACGCCGGCCAGCGCCAGTTCCTTCGCTACGCGGCCCAGTACGGGCAGCAGCGGCAGCCGCACCAAGTGCAGCAGCCACCATAAGTAAAACAAGATGAGCAACGCGCTGCCCAAGCTGAACGCGAGGACAGCGGTGAGGTCGTTGCCCCAAGTCGCGCCAGCCCACATCAGGCCGGCACGCGCCGCCAGCAATGCCGCGTGGAACATCAAGTCGGCCTTCTGCCGCGCGAATACCAGCGGCAGCGTGGCGAGTGGTGTCACCATGAAGTTCACCAGCAGCCACGGGGCCATGGCGGCGGCATAGGTGCCAGAGCGCGTCCACGGTGCACCGAACAACAAGGCAAACAGCGGTTCGCCGAACAGCGCCACGAACACCACGAAGAACACGTTGACGCCGCAGATGGCGTTGAGCACGCGTTGCGCAAAGGCGGCGAGGGTTCCGTCGGCATGCGCTTCGCGAGCGCGCGAATAGAACACGGGAGTGATGGCGCCGCTGATGAGCAAGGTTGGCAGCAGCAATAGGCGCTGGGTTAAAGAGAACCAACCGGTGGCCGCCGCGCCCGAATAAGCCGCCAGCAAAAACACGGGTACCTGCAAACTGGCCGCATTGATGAACTGTGCGCCAGTGTTGAAGAGCGGAAAGCGATAGTGGAGCCGCGCCACGTCCACCAACCCTTGCCAACGCAGGTGCCGCCATTCCGCCTGCAGACTGCGCACCACGGCAAGCCCGACGGAACGCAAGCCCATCGCCCACGTAACCATAGTGCCAGCGATAAGCCCGAGCACACCGGCCTGGCCCAACCCGCAGCCGATGCTGGTGGCCGTGCCCGCCAAGGCTTGCACCAAGCGCGCCTTGCCGAGCGTGCCGAACTGCTGTGCACGCACCGCGCCGGCGGTTAACAGGGTGAACAGCGCTGGGAGCAACACGCCCAGTGGCAGGAACCAGAGGTATTGCCGGACCCGCGGGTCGTCGGTGAGTCGCGCGGCGATGGCCTCGGGGAACCACCAACAAGCGATGGCGACTAGCCCAGAAACCACTAGTGTTAGCAAGCCACCCAAGGCCAGAAGGTGAGCGGCCTCTTGGTCAGTTTTCGCCAAGGGCAGCGCCGCTTCGTAGCGCAGCGTGGCCAGAATGCAAAGCAAGCTGAAAGCCGCGCTGAAGAGCGCCAGCAAACCATGGTCTGCCGGCGCATAAAGGCGCGAAGTGATGGGGGCGGAAAGAACGCTGATTAACTGCACTGCAAGTGCACTGCCGCTGACGGCGAGCACGTTGGCCAGAAAGCTGCTGTTTGTCTTTTCCGTCCCGGTGCCGGTTGAACGTCCCGGCCATTTCATGACGGGCGTTCTTTCAGCACACGCGCCGGAACACCACCGACGATGAGGTTCGCGGGGAAGCTTTTGGTGACCACGCTACCGGCAGCAACAATAACGTTATCGCCGAGTTCCACGCCAGGCAGCACCACGGCGTTTGCGCCCAGCCAGCAGTGCTTGCCGATGCGCAGTGGCGGTGCTGGGTCCCAATTCGCGAAGTTTTCCAGCGAATGGTTGGCCGAGACAATCTTGACCCCCGGCGCAATGATGGTGCCTGCGCCGATTTCCAAGCCATTGATGGCTTGTACATACAGGCCACCACTTTGCGCCAGATAGGGCAACACGCTGGGGTGCACCTGGATGCGCTGGGGGTGGAGCACTCGTGAGGTGAAATGCACCGGCCAGGGGCAATCGCCGTTCTGGCGGAACACGCGTTGGAACAGGAAGTTCGGGAGCACCACCGGCAGGCTTTGCCAGGCATGCACCAGCTTCCAGCGCCACTTCGGGAGGGGCGTGGCTTGGTACAGCTTCCGGAGCGGTGCAAGGAATACGGACATGCGGGAATTATGTTCTACGGCCCGAAACTTGAACGGGAACCGTATCTCAGTTCCGAAGCCTTGGGTCTAGAGACGGTCTGACGACGGCGCCCGCAGCCGGGCCAACCAGCGCCAACGGAACGTGGTGAGATGGTAAAGGCTGCGTTGTTCGCCGGTCCAACGGCGGTGCCAGTCCATCAAGCGCCCGAAGAACTCCACGCGGCGCACTCGACCGCTGCCTAGTAGGTCTTGCATGAATTCCCTGCGCAGCAAGGTGGAGGGGGAATAACGTTCGAAAGCTTCGTCGTAAGCAATCTTCAGCAAGATGAGTGCGTCGCCACGTACCACGCAGAGGTCTGCGGCAATGGTGTGTTCGCTTTGGCCGTTACCATTAGCGGGACCACGGTTTGCTGGGAGTGCACTGGCCGCATCGGGTGGTGCAGGCTCGCTCACCAACAGTTCGTACACGCGCGCCTCGCCGTGAGCGGCGGCTGCCTGCAGCCAATCGCGGTAGAAATTTCCCTGCGGCGTGCCGGCAGCCACGGCCGTGCCTTTGCGGCCTTTCCAGCCACTGGCTTCTAGTAAGCCATAGCGCTCCACGGCGGCGGCCATGTCGGCGGGCTCTGTCAGCACGCGCAGGCGCAGCGTGCGGCCTTCGGCCTCTAGACGACGCTGCGCCTTGCCCACGCTGGCGCGCAGATTGGCACTGCGCGCCGCCCAATAGCTATCGAACGGCTGTGCGCAGTCTATCCAGCCGGTGCTGATGTAGCGCTTCACCACGCAGGCCGGTTCGGCGGGGGGTGGCCAGTGCCGCGGATCGAGCTGCGTGAAGGACAGCACCAGTGTGGGGAACGGCAAGGCTTTCAAGGCAGAGCGTGCAATGCCGTCGAGTGGCAGGTTGGTTGCTGCCACGAGTGGCCCCAGCGGAATTTGCGAAGGCTGGTACAACTGCCAGCGGCCGAAGCCCACGCGCTGAACCAGCAGCATGCACTGGGTTTGTCCGGCGATATTGCCTACGAGCAGCTCCACGCCTTTTGGCCGGAACGCGTTGAACGCCAAGCCCAGCACGTCGGTGTCCAGGAAAGGCAAGGCGCCACGCGCAGCGTTCAGCCGGTCCCAGGCTTCGCTAAGCGCTGCGGTGTCGAACAGACGTTTGGCAGGGAGGCGCTGCCAGTGGAGTGAGAGGGGCGCGGTGGTGTGTGTGTGGCTACGCGAGCGGCGATGTTCGCTGCGCTCGTGTCGTTCCCGGCTGCCATGCCGGTGGCTGCGGCGACGTTCGCTCATAAGCAGTGCCTCGCCAATGCCGCCACGGCCAACGCAGTACGTTCCACTTGTGGCTGGGTAAGCGTTGGGTGGCAGGGAAGTTGGAGCACTTCTTCGGCCCAACGGCCGCCGAAGTCGTCTTCGAGCTGTGGCATCTGCGGCCACGAACGGTCCCAGCGGAACACGGCGGCACCAGCCCCACGCAGGGCGCGGTAGGCAGTAGTGGCAGCGCCGGCTTCGGGGAACCAGACCGGGTAAACATAGGGTGCGCTGTCGTCGGCTGGCGCGGGCACGGGGCACTGCAGGTCGGGGACGCCGCCGAGATAGTGCGCGTAGGTGGCGAAGTGCTTGCGCCGTTGCGCGGCAGCGATGGAACTGGTGGCTTCACGCGCCACCAAATGCGCCAACCAGGGGGCGGTGTGCTGCGCGCCACCAAGACGCCCGTCCACCAACGCTTCCAGAACCGTGGATACCGGGTCCGGCTCGAGCCCTGCCAACGGCACGACACCAGCGTCTGCGCGCCGGCAAAGCCCAACTAGGTCATCGTCCGCTTGGCTCGCGAGCCAATGGTGGTCCCACAAGTCTTTCGCTATTTTCAATTGTTCGCGCCACGGGGCTTGCGCCAGGCGCAGCGGCGCTATTGCGTGCGTAGCGGAAG
>CALPVO020000240.1 GCA_943327025.2 Janthinobacterium lividum | reverse complement strand
CTGTCCTCAAGCACTTGAGCAGCAGCGTTGCGCTTGTTCACTTCGAGCTCATAGAGCTTGGCTTTAAGCATCTTCATGGCGGTAGCACGGTTCTTGTGCTGACTGCGTTCGCCCTGACAAGCCACCACGATGCCGCTAGGCACGTGCCGGATACGCACCGCCGATTCAGTCTTGTTTACGTGCTGACCGCCGGCACCGCTCGAGCGGAACGTGTCTGTCTCGAGGTCTGCGGGATTGATGTCGATGCTGATGTTGTCGTCGATTTCCGGCGAGATGAACACCGAAGCGAAGCTGGTATGCCGACGGCCACCGCTGTCGAACGGGCTCTTGCGCACCAAGCGGTGCACGCCAATTTCCGTACGCAGCCAACCGTAGGCGTAATCGCCCTCGAAATGGATGGTGGCGCCCTTGATGCCAGCCACTTCACCATCCGACTGGTCCATCACTTCCGTCTTGAAGCCGCGCTGGTCCGCCCACTTCAAATACATGCGCATGAGCATGTTGGCCCAGTCCTGCGCTTCGGTACCCCCAGCGCCGGCTTGAATGTCCATGTAGGCGCTGTTCGGGTCCATCTCCCCGGGGAACATGCGCTGGAATTCGAGGGTCTTGATGACGGACTCGACGCGGTCAGCGTCCTTGGCCACTTCGGCCACGGCGTCCATGTCGCCCTCGCCCTCGGCCATGTCGAGCAGTTCGAGCGAACCTTCGGTAGCGGAAGCAGCGGAGTCGATTTTGCCGCAGACCACTTCGAGCTTGGCGCGTTCACGGCCCAGTTCCTGAGCGCGTTCGGGCGTTTCCCAGACCTTGGGGTCTTCCAGCTCGCGGCTTACCTCGACGAGGCGCTCGTGCTTGCGGTCGTAGTCAAAGATACCCCCGCAGCGCCGAGAGGCGCTCGCGGAGGTCTTCCAGTTGTCGGCGGATCGGGTTGATTTCCATCCGCACATTCTAGCATCGTGCGCAGCCCCACTGCCCTACCCCAGCACCGTGTCCAGACGAAGGCCCCACTGGAGTCAATCGAACTACCCCAGCACGGGTTCCAAGTGCTCCACCAGCAACTGCGCCCGTTCGCTGCCTAGGTAATGATTCACGTCGAGCCGGTACACCAACCGCAGCCGCTGGCCTTCGCCCGGCATCTGCCGACCTTCCTCGGCCAAGTAACCGAATGCCATGGCCTCCATAGGCTTGGCCTTGGGATGGGCCCGCACGAAGAGCTTCAGGTGCTTGCCGCCCAGCACTTTCGTTTCCACCACCTCAAACTCACCGTCGAACGTAGGCTCCGGAAAGGCCGAACCCCAAGGCCCCGCCTCGCGGAGCAGCTTGGCGGTGTCGAGCGACAGTTCACGGACATCCAACGGACCGTCCGTCACCAGCACCCCACGCAAATGTGCCAGCGGCAGGTACTTGGCACACACGGTGGCGAAAGCACGCGCGAAGATTTCTTCGGCGCCACTTTGCAGCGTGAGGCCAGCTGCCATGGCGTGACCGCCAAAACGTTCAATGACGCCCGGATGGCGGGTGTTCACTTCGTCGAGCAAATCCCGAATATGCACGCCCGGAACGGACCGGGCCGAGCCACGCCAGCACCCTTCGGTGTCCGTGGCGAAAGCAATGACCGGCCGATGCACGCGATCTTTCACGCGAGAAGCTACCAGCCCCACGACGCCCGGGTGCCAGTCCGGGTCATGCAAGCACAGGCCTGCGGGCAAGCCGCGCGCCGCATTGGCATGCAAGGCTTTCACGATGTCGAGGGCTTGCTCCTGCATGTCCGCCTCCACTTCGCGACGTTCCTTGTTGAAGGTGTCGAGCTGTGTGGCCAGCGTCCGCGCCTCGACGGCATCAACGGTCAGCAGACAATTGACGCCAATGGTCATGTCATCCATGCGCCCCGCGGCATTGATGCGCGGGCCCACCTGAAACCCGAGATCGCTGGCGCAAATGCGCTCCAAAGATTTACCGGCCACTTCCAGCAGGGCGCGGATACCGGGCACGCAACGGCCCGCGCGAATGCGCGCCAGACCTTGTTGCACCAAGATGCGATTGTTGCGATCAAGTGGCACCACATCCGCCACGGTGCCAAGGGCCACCAAGTCGAGACAGTCCACGACAGGCTTCGTCGGCACGCCAAGGCGGCGCGCCGTGGCCAACATGACATAGAACGCCACACCGACGCCCGCCAGCGCTCGGCTACCAAAACTCGCGCCGTGCAGATTCGGGTTCACCATCACGTTTGCGTCAGGCAACGTATCGCCGGGCAAGTGATGGTCCGTGACGAGCACTTCCATGCCAAGCGCGCGCGCACGGGCAACGCCCTCGATGCTCGAGACGCCGTTGTCCACGGTGATCAGCAACTGGGGTTGGCGCTCGGCCGCCAACTCGACCACGGTAGGCGTCAGGCCATAGCCGTGCTTGATGCGGTCGCCCACCAGAAAACCCGGATCGTTGAAGCCGAACGCACGCAAGCAACGCACCATGAGCGCCGAGGACGTGGCGCCGTCCGCGTCGAAGTCGCCTACCACCAGCACGCGACTGCCCGCAGCGTGGTGCTTTGCCAGCAGTTCAGCCGCCGCCTCCACGCCTTCCAAGGAAGTGATGGGCAGCAACCCATCCAGCCCCAAGGCCAGTTCATTCGCGTGCTGCACGCCACGGGCGGTGTAAAGCCGCTGCAATAGCGGCGGCAGGCCGTCGAGAGTGACGGTCGGCTGCTCGCGGCGTTCAATGCGCCGACTACCCGGCGCGCGCGCCGCAGCAGCGGGTTCCAGCAGCACGGCGGCAGCTTCAGGAACGAGGGTGGTCCCCGGTGCTTGCAGGCCAACGAGCACCTGCGCGAGCGATTTCATGCCTTCACCTTATTGCCACCAGGGGCGCGGAGTATGCCACCTTCGCCAGAAGCGCCAACGGTCCGCCGCGCGTAGCTCATGACAACGACCGGCCAGCCATACCGTCAACGCGCCGCGCTCGCGTAGCGCCGCCTGCAGCGCTTCGCTCCACGCAGCGTCGGCGGCAGCGAAAGCACCCGCCGCACTCGCGTGGTCGGCGAGGCGCCACAAGGTCACGCGCGTGGTCTCACGAGTCACTATCGGCGCGGCCCCCTCGGCAGCAGCGTTGGCTACTGCCGGCGTGCGAGGCAAGGTCGCCACCCAAGAGTCGGGCCCTTCCACCGCCCACGGCAAGGTCGGTGGGCTTGCCGCATCGGCAGCGCTACCTACACCCCACGGCCACAGCGAGTTCACCCGCCCGGGCTCCCCGGCGCCGTGGAGCCACATCTGGGCTTCGGTCATCCACCGACGCAGCGCGGCGGCATCCGGGCCGGCCGGCAGGCAAGGGCCCACGTCGTGCCCCACCAAAGGCACCGGGTCATGGGTCGTCACCGCCAAGGGCTGCGGGAACGACCAAAGGCTGGCGTGGGCGGTGAGGTGCAGTTGCCCGGAGGGGCCGCCTAGCGCTGCATTGAAATCCGCCACCAACGCCGCGGACAGCGGCGCGCCGAGGCCCTGTAACTGCACGTGATCAAGACCCGCCACGCAGCGTACAGGGGCGGCCACCGCCCAACCCGCGGCGGCCGGCAAGCCCGCTGCGGCGGCCAAATGCGCCCCCACGGGTACTTCCCGTTCAGCAGGCCATGGCTGCCCTGCCAAGCCCAGCAGGTGGTGCCGCCAGCTGGGGGACTGCCCAACCACCCGCCCGCGGGCCAGCAGGGCTTCCAATCGCGGTAGCCGGGGCAAGAATTCTTCGGCCGTCGCCTGCGCCGGGGCAACGAGGTCAGTGATGAGGAAATGCCACATGCGGTATCGTAACGCCCATGAAATTCATGCAGGAAATCCGCCCGGCGATGAACGTCGTCACCGGGTACATCCCCGGCGCCATCCAGCTGGGCCCGCGCCGCCTCGAAGGCCCCGTGGCGCTTGCCGCAGAGCAACTGCTCCATCCTTGGCAGGCAGCCCCCGTGGCCACACTCGGCTTCGAGCATTTCGCGGAAATTCTCGCTTGGCAGCCTGAGATTTTACTGCTCGGCACCGGCGAGCGGCAGCAGTTTCCTGCTGCGGCGCTCATGGGTGCCATGCTCTCACGTCGCATCGGCTTCGAAGTGATGGATTCACGCGCCGCCTGCCGCACCTACAACGTCCTGGTGAGTGAATCGCGCGCCGTGGCGCTGGCCCTGCTGTGAAGCCTTGGCTTGCGCTGGGGGCAGCGCTGCTACTCAGCACAAGCCTGACGTCATTCCCTTGTGGTGGGAGCGAGCTTGCTCGCGACGCTTCGTTCCCCCACCCCGCTGCATTCGTCAACCCAGCCGCCACCGCCTTCGAGACGCTGCAGACCATCGACGCGCGCCTCGCGCTCATGGACGGCGTGGCTGCCGCCAAATGGCATAGCGGCAAACCGGTGCTTGATACCGCGCGCGAAGCCGAAGT
>CALPVO020000239.1 GCA_943327025.2 Janthinobacterium lividum | reverse complement strand
TACGTCACGGACGGCGAGCGCAACGGCAAAATTCCCAAGGACCGCGAACCCCACAAACTCACGCTGGAAGAATGTCAGGTCATTCTGGCGGCCGCGCCGCCAAAGGGCACTGGTCGCTTTGGCCGCTTCGCCAAGAAGAAGGGTGCGGCTGCTGCCAAGGGTGGTAAGGCTGTCGCTGAAGGCGCGGCTGTTGCCGAGCCTGCGGCGAAGAAGAAGACCGCAGCCCGCAAGACGGCTGCCAAGAAGAAAGCCCCCGCCCAGACGAAGGCAGCCAAGTAAGCGCACCCATGGATACGCCCAACACTGGCACCTCCGCTCCGGATAAGGCCGCCGTGCGCGCCTATCTCACCGGTCTGCAGCAGCGCATTACCAGCGCCGTAGAGCAAGCGGACGGTGCTGCCACCTTCCAGCATGACCGCTGGGAACGTGCCGAAGGCGGTGGCGGTGAAAGCCGCGTGCTGCGCAACGGCGCCCTGTTGGAGCAAGGTGGCGTCGGGTTTTCGCATGTGCTGGGCGAGCGTCTGCCGCCTTCCGCGACCGCAGGCCGCACCGACTTGAGCGATGCGAAGTGGGAAGCGATGGGCGTATCGCTGGTGTTCCACCCACAGAACCCCTACGTGCCCACCACGCACATGAACGTGCGCTTTTTCATTGCCGAACCCCCGGGCAAGCCGCCCGTATGGTGGTTTGGCGGCGGCTTCGACCTCACGCCGTACTACGCCTTCGACGAAGACGTGCTGCACTGGCACCGCGTCGCTCGCGAACTTGCTGCGCCATTTGGGGCGAGCGTTTACCGCGAACATAAAGAATGGTGTGACCGCTATTTCTGGCTGAAGCACCGCAACGAAACCCGTGGCGTGGGCGGCTTGTTCTTTGATGACCTGCACGCCGGTGGCTTCGACCACTGCTTCGCCTATCAGCGCGCGGTGGGTGATGGCTTCCTCGACGCGTGGCTGCCTCTGGCGCTGCGTCGGCAGCACACGCCATTCGGCGAACGCGAACGCCAGTTCCAGTTGTACCGCCGCGGGCGTTACGTGGAGTTCAACCTGGTGCTAGACCGTGGCACGCATTTCGGCCTGCAAAGCGGCGGCCGCACCGAAAGCATTCTCATGTCTTTGCCGCCGTTGGTACGCTGGGAATACGGCTACCAGCCCGCGCCCGGCTCCGCCGAGGCCCGCCTGCAAGACTACCTCCGCCCGCGCGACTGGTTCGCCGAACTGGACACCAGCGCCTCATGAATTACCGCCATTCGTTCCATGCCGGCAACCACGCCGATGTCCTGAAGCACATTGTGTTGGTGCAATTGCTGTTGGCCTTCCAGCGCAAGGACAAAGGTTTTTTGTTCGTGGACACCCACGCCGGCCGTGGCGGCTATTCCTTCGAGGCGAGCAACCCGGGCGGCGAATGGCGTGAAGGCATCGCCTTGGTCATGGCGGCGGCTGCCAAAGACCCGGACGGCACACCGGAACCCGTGAAGGTATTGCTGGAGCGTGTGCGTGCGTTCAGCCAGACGGTGGGCGCATTCGCAGAAGCGAGCGGTGATGCGCCGGCGGGTGACGGCACCGTTGCGAATGCGGTTTCCGCTGGCACTACGGAATCTTTGCACGGCTATCCCGGTTCGCCCTGTCTTGCCAGCGCCTTGCTCCGCCAGCAAGACCGCGCCGTGTTCTGCGAACTGCAGCGCGTGGAAGCCAAGGCCTTGAGCAACGAACTGGCCGGTTGGCAGCGCGCACAAGTGCGCGAGACCGATGGCTACGCCGCGGTGAAGGGCCTAGTGCCACCGTCGGAGCGCCGCGCGCTGGTGTTGATTGACCCGCCTTATGAAGCGCAGGCGGCCGAGTTCGACGCCGTGCGCACGACGGTGCTCGATGCACTCGGGCGTTTCCCGTCGTGCACGCTCGCGGTGTGGTACCCGGTGAAAGAAGGCGCGGTAGCGCAACGCTTCCTCGATGCCATGCGCGCCAGTGGCGTGCGTCGCCAATGGGTCACCGAACTGTGTATCCACCAGGATGACTCGCACGTTGGCCTGAACGGCAGCGGACTGTGGGTGGTAAACCCGCCTTGGCAGTTCGGCGAAGCGCTCGACACCACGCTGCCTTGGCTGCATCGTGCGCTGTCGCCCGCCGGGCGCGGCCGCTGGCGCAACACCGAATGGGTAGGCGAATGATTTCCGGCCGCAACGGCAAGGCAGGTACTCCATGAGCAACTGGCAATTTCCCGGCGGGGCCTTTCCGCGCTTGCGTCCGCGCCGCCTGCGCCACGACGATTTCTCGCGGCGCCTAGTGCGTGAAACGCGCTTGTCCGCAGACGACTTGCTGTGGCCGGTGTTCGTGCTGGATGGGGTGAACCGCCGCGAGGCCATCAAGACCCTGCCCGGCGTGGACCGCCTCAGCATCGACCTGCTCCTGCCGCAGGCTGAAGAAGCTTATCGGCTCGGCATCCCGGCCATCGCCTTGTTCCCGGTTACAGCACCCGAAGCGAAGTCGCTGGACGGCGCTGCCGCGTGGGACCCGGAAGGCTTGGTACAACGTACCGTGCGCGCACTGAAGGCCGCCCTTCCCGGTCTCGGGGTCATCACCGATGTGGCGCTGGACCCGTACACCACTCACGGGCAGGACGGCATCATCGACGCCGCCGGCTACGTGCTCAACGACACGACTGTCGACGCTCTGGTAAAGCAAGCACTGAGCCACGCGGCCGCGGGTGCGGACATCGTGGCGCCCTCCGACATGATGGATGGCCGTATCGGCGCCCTACGCGACGCGCTGGAAGCCGCGGGCCATGTGAACACACGCATCCTCGCGTATTCCGCCAAGTACGCCTCGGCATTCTATGGGCCGTTCCGCGACGCGGTGGGCAGCGCCGCGAACCTTGGCAAGGCAGACAAGTTCAGCTACCAGATGGACCCGGGTAACGGCGATGAAGCCCTGCGTGAAGTAGCGCTCGACCTCGCCGAAGGCGCCGACATGGTGATGGTCAAGCCCGGCATGCCCTACCTGGATGTGGTGCGCCGCGTGAAAGACACCTTCGGCGCGCCCACCTTTGCGTACCAAGTGAGCGGCGAATACGCCATGCTCATGGCCGCGGTGCAAGGCGGCATGCTGGACGAACGCAAGGGCGTGCTTGAAGCACTCGCCTGCTTCAAGCGGGCGGGGGCTGATGGCATCCTCACTTACTTCGCGCCCAAAGTGGCCCGTTGGTTGAAGGAAGACGCAAGGCAATGACCACCACCGGCGACAACACCGACCACTATGTGCTCTTCGGTCACCCCGTGTCGCAGAGCAAGTCGCCGTTCATTCATGGCTTGTTCGCCCAGCAACTCGGGCAAAACATGTCTTACCGGCTGGTGGATGTGCCGCCCGCGGAATTTGTCGCTACGGCACGCCGTTTCTTCGCTGAAGGGGGTGCCGGTGCCAACGTCACCGTGCCGCACAAGCAGGCAGCGTTTGAAGTGGCGGATGTGCTCAGCCCTGAGGCCAAGCGTGCTGGAGCTGTGAACACCTTGGTGGTGCGCGACGATGGCAGCTTGCTCGGCGCCAACACCGATGGCGCGGGCTTGCTTCAGGACTTGGAAAAAAACTTAGGGTTGTCGCTGGCGAGCAAGCGCGTACTGGTGCTGGGCGCTGGCGGCGCCACGCGCGGCATTCTGGAACCCTTGCTGCAAGCGCACCCCGCCAAGCTGCTCATCGCGAACCGCACCATCGACCGTGCTACCGAATTGGCGGCTGCCTTCGCGGACCTCGGGCCCGTGGAAGGTGGCGGCTATGCAGATCTTGGCGAGCAAGCGCCGTTCGACATCATTCTCAATGCCACCTCGGCGAGTCTCGCCGGTGAAGTGCCACCCGTGCCGGTGCGCTTATTCACGACCAACACCGTGGCCTACGACCTCGCCTATGCACGTGGCGACACCCCGTTCACGCAATGGGCGCGCAAGCGCGGCTTGAAGCAGGTACACAAGGGCTACGGCATGCTGGTGGAGCAAGCCGCCGCGGCATTCGCGCTATGGCGCGGGGTGCGCCCCGATACCGCGCCGGTGCTGGAAGCGCTGCGCTCGCTGTAAGCGAGCCGACGGCAGAAAAGAGCTTCCTCGCGACTCCTCCCATGTAGGAGCGAGCTTGCTAGCGAAAGTCGGCAACAAGCGGCCTACTACATCGCCAGATATTCATCCTTGATGCGTACATAGTGCTCTGCGCCGTAGCGCAGGCGCGCCGCTTGCTCTGGCGACAAGGCACGCACTTGCCGTGCCGGGTTACCAGCCCACAGGGTGCGCGTTGGCAAATGCTTGCCGGGCGGCACCACGGCACCGGCCGCGACAATCACTTCATCTTCCACCACCACACCATCGAGCACCACGGCGCCCATGCCAATGAGGCAAGCATTGCCCACGGTGCAAGCATGCAGCACCGCCTTGTGGCCGATGGTCACGTCGTCGCCAATTT
>CALPVO020000238.1 GCA_943327025.2 Janthinobacterium lividum | reverse complement strand
TACGCGCTGAACAGCGTGTTCGTCCTCTACGCGGGCTACCGTTACGGCTGGACCACCACGCAGGTGGGCTTCGCGCTGATGCTGGTGGGCGTTTGCTCGGGCATCGTGCAGGCCGGCCTGCTCAAGCATCTGCGCAAGCGGTTCGATGAACGCCAACTGCTCGTGGCGGGAACCCTTTGCGGCGTGCTGGGCTTCGTCATGCTGGGGGCTTCCAGCGCCGGCTGGGGATTCTTGTTGGCAGTGCCACTCAACAGCCTGTGGGGGCTGGCGGGTCCCTCGGGCCTCGCCCTCATCACCCAACGTACTGCCGGCGACACGCACGGGCGCGTACAGGGTGGGTTGGCGAGTTTGTCTGGCATCGCCGGGCTGGTGGGGCCGCTAGCCTTCACGAGCGTGTTTGGCTTTTGCATCGCCGCAGACACCCCGCTCCAACTGCCCGGTGCACCATTCCTGCTGGCGGCGGGCATCGTGGCCGCCGGACTGGTGCTCGCCCTGCCGGTGCTGCGCCGACCCAGCACCCCAGACTGACAGCGCAGCCTGAAGACCCCGGCGAAAGCGACCGCTGACCCCGGCGGCAACGCGCTCACAGGCGCGAATTGACTCGCCTCGCCCTGCAATGTATTAATGTTAGAACAATCAACCTTACGCGCGGCGCTGCCGGGCGGGAGCCGTCAATGAGCCAACAGCGTGTGCAGTACGTCAAGCCGGTCCGCGATGCGGAAGCCGAAGCTTGGCTACAGGAAGAGATTGCCGACCAGCAGCGGCGTTATGCCGGCATCGTGGCCGAGCAAGAGGCCAATACCGCCCAGCGCGAGATTTGGTACTCGCAGTTCCTGGAAATCATTCAAACCCGTGGCTTCTACGTCACCGGCGACGTACGCCGCCTGGTGTCGAAAGAAGAAGTGCCCCAGAAGCCGGACCGCCCCGACGCCATGCGCGTCGTTTGGTAGCGCTCGTCTTTCCCTGAACTTTTACGGAGTGCCGCCATGGCCCGCCCGCATATCGAACCGTTTGTCGAACTGAATGAAGGCTACAAGAAGTTCCGCCTGCGCGGCTTCATGGGAGCCGATTTCAAAACCCTCTCGCTGGACCCGGACAACGGCGCCTGCACCCTCAAGGTGAAGTTCAATGGCGGCTTCAAGCGCCCGCCCGGTCTGTCCTACTCCGACGTGGAAATCTTCCTGCTGAACGGCGAGATGATCGTCGGCGGCAAGCGTTGCATTGAAGGCCACTACTTCTTCATTCCCGCTGGTGTGACGATGGGCGCCATCGAAGTACCGCAGGGCTGCGAGGCGCTGGTGTACTTCAACGACTCCGAGCCACACTTCGAGGCTTCGGCAGAAAACCACCACTTTGCCTTGGCGGCCGGGTACATCTCGGTGAATTCCTACGAGGACCGCCCGTGGGCGAGCGGCTCCATCGTTTCGCCTTCCACGGCCACCGGCGTCATGCTGAAGCTGCTGCGCTACGACCCGCTCACCGAAGCGATGACCTTCCTGTACTGCATGTCACCGGAATACATGCAGGACAACATCAGCTACCACGACTGCTCCGAAGAGAGTTACCACATCTGGGGCACCAGCTGGATGATGCAGTTCGGCGAACTGCCGACCGGCGGCTATTTCTGGCGCCCGCCGTTCATCAACCACGGCTCGTTCCGTTCCAAGCAGGGCTGCATTGCGCTCGGCCGCACGGATAGCAAGTTGCACAACTACTTCCACTTCAACCCTTGGTCGAACCCGTCGGAGAACCTGCACCGTGCCGCGGCGTTCCTGTACCGCCAGCGCCCGCAGTTGTTCAAGTGGATTGCCGCTGCGGACCACAACCACCCGCATGGCCCCCAAGGCCAAGTGGAACCGTTGGCACCTGCGGAAGCCCCGCCGGACTTCGAGCGAAAGGATTATGCTAGCGACCCTCAGGTGGCCTATCTGCACAAGCAGATGTTCAGCTTCCTCGAAGCAGACCGCAGTGCGCCCAAGGCACTCACCCCGAAGGGCGCTGCCCGCCACATGGACCATACGCACACCCATGACCACGACGGCCTCGGCTCGCATACCCACGGTCCTGGTGGGCACCATCACCACACCTAGCACCCCCTGCCGGGGGTGCCCATGAGAACGCGGGGCGGCACTGCCGCCTTGGCGTTACTCAACCGCGACCTCATCGACACGCAGTCACCGTCGCCGCTGTACTTCCAACTGTTCACGGTGCTGAACGACGCCATCTCGCGTGGCGTCATCGCGAACGGCTCCCGCATGCCTTCCGAGAAGGAAATCTCGGACCGCTTCGAGGTGTCGCGCATTACCGCTCGCCGCACGCTGGCGGAACTGGCCGCCAAGGGCTTGGTGGTACGCCACCGCGGCAAGGGTACGTTCGTCCAGCACGCCTACCAGCCAGACCCCATCGTCGCGCCGCTGAGCTCCATGATGGAAAGCCTCGGCCACATGGGCCGTGACACTACCGTCACCCTGCTGTCGAAGCGTATGGATATGCTGCCGGCAGATCTCCAGGAAGTGTTCGGTCTGGAGGCCGAGGCGCGCGTCTGCCATCTGGTGCGCGTGCGCAGCGACGGTGGCCGCGCCTTTGGTCATTACGTTTCTTGGACGCCACGTTTCGACGCCAGCACGGCGCGCAAGGATTTTGAAATCCGCTCGCGCATGGAGTTGTTCAAAGCGCACGGCATCAAGATTGCTCGCGTGGAACAGTACTTGAGCGCCGAGGGCGCCTCGCCGGAAATTGCCCGTGCACTGGACGTGACCACGGGCAAGCCACTGCTGAAGTTAGTGCGCTTTTCCTACGACGCCAGTGGCCGCCTGCAGGACCACCTGACAGCACGTTATAACAGCGACTTGTTCAGCTACAAGATGGAAGCGGAAGTTTAAGGCGCACTCAGTCGTTAGTGTGCATGTCGTTGCGGTGCGTTTCCGGCAACAACCACATGCAGATGAAGGTGATGGCGCAAGTGATGGCCATATACACCGAAATGCCAAAGGTATTTCCCGTCTGCCCCAGAATGGCCGTAGCGATGGACGGCGCGAGCCCTCCCCCAAATATGGCACCTAACTGGTAGCCCAGCGTGGCAGCGGAATAACGCACGCGCGTTTCAAACATTTCCGACAGCAGCGCCGCCAGTGGCCCATACATGATGGAGCCGAAGACCTGCGCCGTGGCAATGCCCACGGCAATCCACAGCAGGGAACGGGTTTCGAGCAACGGGAACAACGCGAACGCCCAGCAACCCGAAAGCACCGCACCGACCATATACAGCCGCCGCCTCCCGATACGGTCCGATAGCGCGGCGAAGCCGATGGTGGTCGGAATCATCGCCGCCGCACCGATGAGCACGGCCGAGAGCATCAAGGATTTCGGCAACCCAAGGCCACTAGCGCCACTGCCATAAGCCACCACGAATGCAATGCAGATATAGAACGACACCTGCACACCAATGAACGCACCCGCCGCCAGCGCAATCTGGCGCGGATACTGGCGCAGAGCCTGCAGCACGGGAGCGCGCTGCACCACGCCGGCCGCTGCGCTCGCTTCGTTCTTCGCTTGCAACTGCCGGAACGCCGCGGTGTCTTCTAGCTTGAACTGCGCATACACCGCGACACCGATGAGCAGTACGCTGGCGATGAACGGCACACGCCAGCCCCAGACCGCGAAGTCTTCTGCTGAAGTGAGCGCCCCCATGGCCAGAAAGGCGCAATTGGCCAGCACTACGCCAACCGGCACACCCACCTGCGCAAAGCTGCCGTAGAAGCCACGCTGTCTGGCAGGTGCGTTTTCCGTTACCAACAACACCGCGCCAGCCCACTGCCCGCCGATAGCCAAGCCTTGCAGAATTCGCAGGAACACCAACAGCAAGGGCGCCATCCAGCCCGCTTGCGTGTAGCTGGGCAGCAAACCAATGCAAGTGGTCGACACGGCCATCAACACCAGCGCCGTGATGAGCGCCCGCTTGCGTCCATGCCGGTCGCCAAAGTTACCGAACAGCACGCCACCCAACGGGCGCGCGAAAAAACCCACGGCGAAAGTCGTGAAGGAAGCGAACTGCGCCACCAGCGGCGGCATGGAGGGCGGGAAGAACAACACCGGAAAAATAAGGGCCGCGGCGGTTCCGTAAAGAAAGAAGTCGTACCACTCGATACTGGTGCCAATCAACGCCGTCAAGGCGACGCGGCGCAGTTCACGTGGCGACTGTGACGGTGCGGGATTCTCCGCCGCTGCCGTATTCGTACTGTCAGGTCCGGTCTGCATTTCGCTCCCCCCTCTTCGCAAGCACATGGCCAGCCAGCCGCCAGCCAGCGGCCAGCCGCTTTTCCCGGCTCGTGTGGCCGGGTTCCAGCGCATACTACGCCGGTTGGGTCAGCGCTACAGCCAGCACCCCGACATTGCCTGGCGCGTTGGCCGCTAGCGGCAGCAACCAGTCGGTCTCATCGTCCCGCCAGACACAGGCCTTGGAG
>CALPVO020000237.1 GCA_943327025.2 Janthinobacterium lividum | reverse complement strand
GGTTCAAAGCGTTCCGGCGAGGCCACTGGTGTAGCGGCCGGCACTGCGTTGGGCGGCGGGGTTTGCGCCGCTGCCACCAGTGCCACACTAGCTGCCACGAACGTTGCCGCAAGGGCGTACTTCAAAGCTTGGTTCATTCGGCATACCTCGCCAAACGGAAGCCCACGGTCTGCCGCGGGCCGCCACTGTTGTCACGCCAAGCGACGCGTAGCTCGCCGGGAGCATAAGAAAGCCAATGCGCGCCACGAACCGTCCACTGCGTATTGGCGCCGCGCGCTACGGGGTCGACCACGGCTTCGCTACCTTCGGTGTAGATCTGGTAAACATCCGTAGTCCACTCGGCCACGTTGCCACCAAGGTCCTGCAGACCCAAGGCGTTCGCCGCGAAACTCCCGACCGGAGCGGTCGTGCGGAAGCCGTCCAAGTAGTCGGGGATGACCGATTGCGTGAGATACACCGCTTCGGCATCGGCGTAGTTGCCACTGCGCGGCGGTACTGGCAAGGAGTTACCCCACGGGTATTTCGCGCGCGGTGCGGCGCCATCCCAGCGGGCTGCTAGCTCCCATTCGGCGTCGGTAGGTAGGCGATAGCCTGTCGTGACGGGGTCGGCCAGGACCAAGCGCCCTTCGTTGCCGTTCACGTACGCCGGTGGCAACCCATCGCGCGCCGACAGCCAGTTGCAGAAAGCTGCCGCGTCAGCCCACGAGACATTCACTACCGGACGGTTGTCGAGATCGAGCGTCTCCTGCTTGTAGACGCCCGAGAGGTGCTCTTTACGGAACTGCCGGAACTCGCCGTTGGTCACTTCACGTACGCCCAAATAGAGCCTTCGCCGTAGGTCCACCACGCGTTGTGCTTCATTGCTGCGCCGTCCGGCTTCACGCCGCGGACTGCCCATCGTGTAAAGCGCCGTGGGCAGCAGACGCAGCTCCTGGCCCAGACCGGTCCGCCGCATTACCGGCAAGGCTGCGGCCTTGCGCTCCGCCTCAGAAAGCAAGGCGAACTTCACCTCTTGCCGGAACCCGGCGCGCGGCGTCAGCGTGGTACTGAACGGCTCGAGGCCTTCACGACGAATGTCGATACGGACGGGTGCCGCTGGGAGGCGCAATAGCTGATTCGCCGCGCCACGCGGCACGCCGTCTACGAGCAGTTGGGCATCGGCGGGCGTACCACTCACGGCTACTTCGCCAATCTGCGCCTGCAGCACTACGCGTTCACGCGTACGCGCACCGGGCGCGAGCCGCAAGATCCGTTCGGCCGTGGTGTAACCCAGCCGCGAGACGGCGATGTTCTGCGCTTGTTCAGTGGCGAGCGTCAGCACCAACGGCGTGCGACCACGGAACTGGCCACCTACGCTTACCTGCGCATCCGCCGGCTCCGAAACCAACTCCACCACGGCGGGCGGGCGGCGCAGCACCACCGGCCCCACGCGTTGCGCTTCGCTGGCAATGACCGTGAAGCCCGCCTTGAACGGCGCGTAGCCCGTTAATTGAAACTCGGCATCACGACGCCCGGCGCCCACATCCACCTGGAGTGGCGTTTGGCCGAGCACATCACCATCCACGCGCACGGTGGCACCACTGGGCGTCGACTCGAACGTCACGGCCGCAAATGCGGGCTCCAACTTCACTTGCAGCGCTTGTTCAGCGCCGGCACCAGCCACGTCTACTTTCACACGCGCGTCCGCATACTTCGGCGCGCGCACCACCAACTCCTGCTCACCGGCAGGCGCTGGTACTCGGCCCGGCACCGGCACCGCCGTGGCCCCAGCAACGCTGGCTTTGCCCACTACACCGCCGGTGTCGAGAACCAGCACACCTGGCCCCTTCGCCAACACCACTCGCAGCACTTGTGGTTCGCTACCCACCTGCACTTGGGCGGTGCCTTCGAGGTAGCCAGCCTTGCGCACCTTGACGGTGTACTTCCCAGGCCACACCAGATGACTGGCGCCAAAGCCGAGGTCGAGCGGCGTACCGATGAAGTCCACGTCATCGGGAACGAGATCCGGCGCCACACGCACTTGTACTGCCCCGGCCCCAAAGAAAAAGACGACCACGGCCAGCACCAGCACGCCTGCCACTGCTGCCAACGGTGCAAACCAACGTGGGCGAACCGCGGAGACCGCAGGCAAGGCTGCGGTGCTGCTGGCCGTTGTGGGCACCTGAAATGGCACCGGCCGAATCCAGCGCTCGGTCTCCGGCGTCGACTCCAGCGATTCCAGCGCTGAACCTTCCAGCACTGGCGGTGGCGTGACATTGGCGCCGCCCGCGTGCAGACAATCGACGAGCAAGCGCGCGCCTTCGCTGCGTACTACCAGCGTGGCTATTGACTGTGAAGCTGCCTGCGGCGCAGCCCCCGGCAGCGTGGCTTCCAAGCGTTCGCCATCCTGCAACCACAAGGCATCGGTGACTAGCGCTCCTTCCCGCCACCACTGGCAAGGGCCTGCCGAAGCCTGAAAGAAAGGACGGCCTTCATGCACACCCAGTTGGCCTGCGACGGCTGCTTCTGGCACCCCTGGCAGCAACACATGGGCGCCGGCACCACCGAAGGTCAAAGGCAGTTCAGCGGCCGCGAAAACGCGTTCGCCCAACGGCTCATGAATGACCACCTGCTGTACCGGACCCGCCATCAGATTCGCTCCTCGCAACGCACCACCAGTGGCGCCGGCGTGGTGTCCGGCAAAACATCCACCTCGCGGCGTACGTCACGATAACCCGGACGCGTGCCCACCACGACCACCTTGCCCGGCAATACGTCGAGCGTGGTTTCGGCAATGCCACCCAGACGCTTGAGTCGCAGTACCGTGAGTTGGGTTTCGCCGTCGGACTGAATGACCAGACGCACCGGCCGTTCGGCCGCGGCCACCAAGCGTGCCACGCCCAAGGCCTGCTGTTTCAACCGCGCATTCGGTGCAGGCTGCTGCGCGGCTTGCTCCAACCACACCCGCGCCATCTGGCGTAGCGCCGCGCGCAAGGCTTGAGCCGGGTCGTCGAGTACGCCTTGCAACTGCGCGTCCAAACGAGCACGCGAACTACTACGCGCGCGCCCTTCGGTAGCAAAGCTCACGCCCGGGTCAGACACCAGCGCTTCCCCGTAGAGCGCTTCCGCCTCGGCCCAGCGTTCACCACGCTCAGCCGCCGCGGCCCGGGCCTTCAAACCTGCCAATTGCGCGCTGCGGTTGCCCGCATCCACCTGCGCGAGCCCTTCCGCTACCTCCGAGGCATTCGGGCGAAGTTGGCCGGCTTGCGTGAACAAGGCACGCGCTTGCTCTGGACGCCCAGCACCCAGTTGTTGCCAAGCAGAAGCCAACAAGCCGCGGTAGCGCGCTTCACCCGCCTGCTGTTGCAAGCGCGCCAAGCCGGCTCGCGCTGCGCTGGTCGACGCGTCCAGTGCCAGTGCACGACGGTAGCCCGCAGCGGCCTGAGCGTCGCGTCCCGACTGTTCATCCAGCCGCGCCGCATCCACCAGATGAATGACTTCATCGAGCGTCTGCGCGCGCTTCAAGCCGGCCGCGGCACCGGCATGGCCGGGCTGAATAGCCAACGCCTTGCCGAAAGCTATGGACGCGGCGCGTGAGTCCGGTTTGGCCAGTGCCACTTGACCCGCGGCCAGGGCAGCCGACAATGCGGGCCCTCGCGCAGCCGCCAAACCCCGCAACTGTCGTGCGCCATCGGCCCATTGGCCCTCGGCCCCGGCGAAGTCCAATTCGTCGTAGACCTTCTGCGCGGCACCATCGACGGCCTGCGCCTGTACCCAAGCCGCTTCGCCCCAAGCGGCCACGGGCAATTTCGCCAAGGCGTCGCGTTGCCGGCGGTAGGCATCGCGTTGTTCATCCGCTGCCGACTTGGCCGCAGCCATGCGCGCTAAGGCCACCGGGTCGGTAGGAACCTTCAGTGCCGCTTCCTGCTCGGGCTTTGCTCGCGCCGCCGCACGTGTAACCGTAGTGCCCGTTGCCACTGTGGAGGGCGCCGCTATTTCAGGCTTGGCGATGGGCAATGGCGCCGGGCGCCACAGCAATACCCCGGCCACTGCCGCCGCGCCCACGACTGCCGCTACCACTTTGCCTGGCGAACGCCACCAGGGCACGGCCACGCTCAAATCGGCTTGCCATTCCCCACCCGGCCGCCATGTTGGGGCCGGCTCGTGGTCACGCATACGCGACGGCGCAGGTTCCGCTGGCGGCAGCAACGACGATGGCAACAAGGGCGTCGGCGACGGGGATACTGGCGACCCGGGTGACCCGGGCGACAACGCCGACAAGCCAGCCGCGCTGTCGTCCGCCACTGGAGTTGCCAACAGCGCCGTCAGTGCCTCACGAACCTGCGCCAAAGCAGGGCGCTGGTCAGCCAGTGGCTGCAACAAGGCCACCACCAAAGCCACTAGTGCCTCTGGCGTAGGCGCGCCGCCTGCGGGGCGCGGTGGTGGCGGTGCACCAGACAGCACACGGGCCGCGCGAATGTCCGGGTAATACGGCGG
>CALPVO020000236.1 GCA_943327025.2 Janthinobacterium lividum | reverse complement strand
GCGCTTTCAGCGAACGCGGTTTCCTGCCGCGTCGATGACCATCTCGCCATCTTCTTTGGCGAAAGGCCCTGCCTGTGGCACGGGCAGTATGTCCAGTACGGCTTCGGACGGGCGACAGAGCCCGCTGCCCCAAGGGGTAACCACCACCGGTCTGTTCATCAGGACAGGATGCGTCGCCATGGCCGCCACCAGTTCTGCCTCGGTCCAATCTTCTACAGGCTTGCCGCTGGCAGCCAGTAGTTCCGGCCAGATTTTCTCTTTTTCTCGCAGCAAAGCGCGTGCGCCCGTGCCCATGGCTTGCAGCAAGGCCTGCAGCGTGGCGCCGTCCGGTGGTGTGCGCAGATAATCCACGACCTTGGGCTCTATTCCGGCGTTGCGGATCAGCGCCAGGGTGTTGCGGGAGGTGCCGCACGCCGGGTTGTGGAAGATAGTGACGGCGAGTGAATTCGACATGGGGTGGCTCCTGCTGGGCAGTGTCAAAACCATAGTGAAAACGTGGAATACTCGCAACCCGATGTTGCCCGGATTGTCACCGGGCCTGTAAACAGAAATTGGAGATTCAAGATGGACCTGATCAAGGCACTGCAGTGGCGCTACGCGACCAAGAAGATGGACCCCTCTCGTGCCGTCGCCGAGGATAAGGTGGAACGCATTTTGGAGGCTATTCGTCTCGCTCCCACGTCTAGCGGTTTGCAGCCGTACGAAGTGCTGGTCGTTACCAATCCGGAAATCCGCGCCCGTATCCAGCCGGTAGCCTGGAACCAAGCCCAAGTGACGGAAGGCTCCCACTTGCTGGTATTCGCGGCCTGGGACCACTACACCGCGGAGCGCATCAACGCCATGTTCGACTATACGAATGAGGTGCGTAATTTCCGGAGCGAGGGCTACGAAAACTATCGCCAAATGCTGCTGGGCATGTATCCGCAGCGCGAACCCGAACAGAACTTTCAACATGCGGCGCGGCAGGCGTATATCGGCTTGGGTGCTGCGGTTATTGCGGCCGCCGCCGAAGAAGTGGACTGCACGCCGATGGAAGGCTTCGATGGTCCGGCTGTCGATGAGATTCTGGGTTTGCGTCCCCGTGGCTTGCGCAGCGTCGTGCTGTTGCCGTTGGGCTATCGCCAAGCGGAAGGTGACTGGCTCGTGAACTTGCAGAAGGTTCGTTGGCCGCGCGAGAAGTTCATCACTGAAGTCCGCTGAGATGGGCGCCTCGACCTTGCCGTCGCATAGCGCCGCGGTTGCCGAACTGCACGTCATGGCCGGTGCGCTGGTTGGCAAGGACGGGCGCGTGCTCATTGCGCAGCGTCCGGAAGGCAAAGCGCACGCTGGCAAGTGGGAATTTCCCGGGGGTAAGAAGCACCCGGCGGAAGTGCCGCAGCAAGGCCTCTACCGTGAACTTGTTGAAGAGTTGGGCATCGAGGTCACCGAAGCGCGACCGTTGCTGAAAGTGCGCCACGAGTATCCGGCAGGTGTTGCCGGAGAACTGCCACGACGTGTGCTCATCGATGCGTGGGTCGTCACGGGCTGGCGCGGATTGCCGGTAGGTCTGGATGGGCAGCGCCTACAGTGGGTGACGCCGGAAGCGCTGGAAGAGATCGACCTACTCGAGGCGGATGCGCCGTTGGTGACCGCGTTGCGTTTACCCGCCGTAATGGCACGTGCCACCGATGCGGTGTCGTTGCGCGCCCGTGCGGCGCGCGCGCCGCGTTCCCGTGAGCGCCTAGGGTGGTGGCTGGATGGTGCTTGGAATTTCGCCGATCCGCACACCCGCGAAGTACTGGCTGAAGTGCGTGCCCGTGGCGATGTACTGCTAGCCGGTGGTGCGCAGTGGTGCCCGGAGGCTGGCGACTGTCTTGACGGCGTGGTGTGGGCGGAACACCAGGAGCCTCAGCCCCTGCCGGCAAGGCTGCTCGCTGGCCAAATGGCCGATACGCTGCTGGAAGCCCGTGCGGCGTTAAAGGCGGGCATGCGCTTTCTTTGTGTGCGCGACCCGTCGCTGGATGCTCGGGACTTGGAAGTTTTGTCGACAGTCGGCTTGCCCTTGGTGGTAGACGCGACGAAACCCCGCGAGGGCGGACATGAGACGGCTACCACCAAGCTCTGGTGGCGTTAGGCAAGTCAGCGCATCACCGACGTCATCAGGTCGGTTTCCCAACGCACCGTTTGGGTATAGAGCAGTTGGCTGCCATCGGGTGAAAGTCCCAGCGAGCCCCCGCCGGCCAGACGGGCCAGTGGACGTAACTCGGTGCGTACCCGGTCTGGCCAGCCGACGCGAACCAGGCGTGTGATGCCAGCGCCACGGTGGCCTTCCACGAGGTCCTCACGTGTAACGATGTACAGCGCATCTTTGGCGACGGTCCACTGGGCGAAATCGGGCACGGCGGGTTCGCGCGAAACCAACAGATCATCGCCTGCGCCGCGCGTTGGCCTGGCGAACAGTCCTGGGCGGTCGGGCCGCGTGAAGAACAGCGTGTTGCCGTCCAAGCTTTCCTGCGCGGCGAAGCCACCATCGGTAGTGATTTGCTCGGGATCCGCATTCCGCTGTCCCGGTGCCGGGCGGCGCCAGAGTTGCCAGCGCGCACCGCGCACCAACGGCCCACCGGCAACTTCAATCACGACGGCGCCACGCGTAGATCCGTAATAAATCCAGCGCCCATCGCGTGACCACGCGGGAACGCGTTCGTCGGCCTCGTCTGTGGTCAGTTTCTCTGCCTTGTCGCGTGCTACGTCCAGTAAATGGAGTTGGTAATAGCCGCCGACAGCTGCCGCCACGACCAGTGAGCGGCTGTCCGGTGACCAGCGCGGGGCATCCATCCGGGTAGCCTTCAGGCTGTCGAGTGCGCGTGCGCCGCTGCCGTTGGCTCGAGCCACCCAGACTCGCGCCTGGCCACCAGCATCGCTGACATAAGCGACCTGCGTGCCGTTCGGAGAAAACTGTACGCCTGACACGTGGGCATTGGACTCAAGCCATTCCACTGGCGCTGCCACCTCACGTTGTAGGTCGGTGTTGTCGCCAGAAGCCAAGGGCAGAGCCAGTACACGAGTGAGCTCCCGTGCGCGCTCGAACACCAGCCGCGTCCCGTCTTGAGACAGCGTGGGTTGCCGCAAATCAGCGGAGTCTTCCAGCACCAGTTCCGGGGTATCGGCGGTGATCGGCAACCGCCACAGGGCTGAGGCGCCACCGCGGTCGCTGCTGCCCAGCAGGTTGCGTCCGCCTGGTTCGACTAGCAAGCCGGTCCAGGTCGCGGCATCGCGAGTCAGTCGGCGAATTTTGGCGCGGCCAAAGTCGATGCCGGCGATGTCCATATTGCCTAAGGCACGTTCGCGGACGAAGTAGAGCGATTGCTGGTCGGCGGAGAATGCCGGCAGGGTATCGCCGGGTTGTCCCACGGCCGGGGTGGTCAGTGCTTGTCGGCGGCCCTGACCAAACTTGTCGTCGAGGTCGAAGGAGACGATACGGACGGGCATGTCGGGGGCGGTGCGCTCGGCGAAGACCACGGAAGCGCCATCGGGTGACCAAGCTAGCGGGCCCACGTCCTCGGAATTGCAGACAGTCAAGGCGCGGTCGCCATCACCCACGGGCGATACAGCGCGCAACTGGCAGTCCTGCCCCTCGAGTTGGTAATAAGCGATGAGCTTCGCCGTGGGCGACCACACCGGAAAGCGCCGCTCGATACCGGGACCGGCTGGCGGCAGCAAACGCTGCGGTTGCGGCTGGCCGAAAGCGAGGATGAACAGGTCGCTGACCCCGCCAGGAGGGGTCCAACTGAACACGACCCGCCGACCATCCGGTGCAAGGCTCGGCGATTCTTCGCGACCTGGCCATTGGGTCAGCGGTATTGGTTTGGACGGTATACCGCGCACGACGACGCCATCATCGATCCAGCCTATTAAGCTGCCGCCGATCAACAACGTGATTGCACCTGCGGCTGCACCGAAAGTGAGGCGCCGCTTGCGACGCGCCGTGAGGAAATTGCGCACCGCATTAGCGCCAGGCACGTCGTCGTCCAGTTCGATGCTCCCGGGGCCGTGGCCGACCACCAGTTGGTAATGCCCCGGCAGCGGTGAGTCGATACGCGCGTCTTCGCCATCGAGCAGGCGACGCAGTTCGCCTACCGCCAGGCGAACCCCGTTCGTTTGCTTCATCTTCCCGAAAATGCGAACTGCGCAGTGGCTCACTTCCACCACGGGGCCATGTTGATCGGCAAAGCCCTCACGCAGCACCAGTAACACCGCGAGCGTGGTCGTGGGCAACTTGATGGTTTTGCCATCTCGCTCCAGCGTGGCCATAGCAGGCCTGACACGCCAGCGCCCCAGGTCGAAGTCTTCATGGCGGCTGGCCAGTGGGGGTGGTGGTACGTCGGCTGGTGGCGTTGGCAGGTCCGTATTTCGCATGAAGCCGCGCTTGCCCTCGGTAAGGAATTTGCGCTTGCCTGCTTCGAGAAATGATGGCCGCTGGTTCTTCATGGGGTGTTTGCTGCTCAGTCCTGGGCGGTGTTGCCGGTGCCGG
>CALPVO020000235.1 GCA_943327025.2 Janthinobacterium lividum | reverse complement strand
CAGCTGGCCTGCCGCTTGGTGGACCCCGCGCTCGAGTTCACGCCGCTGTTGCCCGAAGGCGCGGTGCTGCAGCCCGGCACCGTGCTCGCGCGCATCCGTGGCACGGCCAGCAGCGTCCTCACTGCGGAGCGTACCGCTCTGAACTTCATGACCCACCTTTCCGGCGTGGCCACGCTAACGCGCGCCTTCGTAGATGCCGTGGCCAGCGCCCGCACCCCTGAAGGCCAGCCGGTACGCATTGCCGCCACCCGCAAGACCCTGCCGGGCCTGCGCGTTGTGCAGAAGGCCGCCGTGGTGGCCGCGGGCGGCATGCCCCACCGCTACGGGCTGGACGACGCGGTGCTGATCAAGGACAACCACATTGCCGTGTGCGGCAGCGTGGCTGAAGCCCTGCGCCGCGCCCGCGCTGCCGCCGGCCACATGCGCGTGGTGGAAGTGGAGGTGGATTCGCTGGCGCAGCTGGACGAAGCCCTGCCCGAGCGCCCCCACGTGGTGCTGCTGGACAACTTCACCCTGGAGGACCTGCGCACCGCCGTGGCCCGCACCGCGGCGCTGGGCGCCGGACGCCCCCTGCTGGAAGCCAGCGGCGGCGTGAACCTGGGCACCGTGGCCGCCATCGCCGCCACGGGCGTGGACGTGATTAGCGTCGGCGCCCTGACCCACTCCGTACGCGCGCTGGACATAGGGCTGGATGCGGGAGGTTGACTCCCGGACCCCAGCCCGCGATGATATGCGGCTCCCCGGACTACCCAACCGTCCCCGGGGACCGGCGGTTTGCCCCGGCACGTGGCTAGGTAGCTCAGACGGTTAGAGCACGGGATTCATAACCCCGGGGTCGAGGGTTCGATTCCCTCCCTAGCCACCATATCCGGAAGGGAGCGCACTTCCCTCTACGGTCGATGCGGAGCGAACCCGAAAGAACGCTCATTCCTACCCATTCCGTGCAACCACTCGTCGGGTCGTGCAACCCCGGTCGGTCGAGGCACCGCGCATTGGCTTGCTAGGCTCGCAGCGTACGCGGGTTGGCTAGACCCAGTTCTCCAGTTCGAGTGCAGGAACGCGCTCGAACTCCGCTAAGTTGTTCGTCACCAGCACCAAGCCTTCGCTGCGTGCATGGCCAGCGATGTGCAGGTCATTGACCCCTATCGGTCGGCCCAGTTTTTCCACATGGGCCCGGATGGCGCCGTAGTGTTGGGCGGCTTTGACGCCATAGGGCAGAACCTCCAAGCGGGCGCAAAAATCTTCGATGACCAACAGGTTGTCGCTGACACGGCTGCTTTTCTCCGCGCCGTGCAGGAGTTCCGCCAACGTGATGGACGAAATGGCCATGCGACTGGCATGGGCGTTGAATTTAGCCAACACCTCCACTGGACGCCTTTTCAAGACGTAGATGACGATGTTGGTGTCCAGGAGGTACCGCAACATTCAAAGTGTTTCGCGTTCAGGCTGGTGTTGGCTCGCGCGCTCTAGCAGAAAGTCGTCACTTACCGCCGGGCCGTTCAAAAAGAAGCTGTCCCACGTCTGTCCGACGGGAGCGATAATCCGCTCATTTCCCTTGATGCGAATGGCCACCTTGCGTACCCCCTCGGGAAGGCGCACGTCGACGGGCAGGCGGATAGCCTGAGTGCGGTTGTTGACGAAAACGGTGCCGATGGCCATGGAAAGTTCTCCACGAAGGTATATGGCAGAAGTATACCGCGCGCAGAACCGCGGCGCTACGGCAAGGGAAGAATGACCGGGTAAGCCATCTCAAGCCCGAGATGCTCGGGGTTCACTTTCGGTCTCGAATGTTGCATTAAGTCGGTAATAATTGACAACTACCGTCGTTTCGAAACACGATGTACGCATGGAAAGTGCGAACCAATCGGTGCTCAATCTTGCGACCGAGCGTGGGTTGCTTCGCTCCCGCGATCTCGCGGGTATGGGGCTTCCCACAGTCGCACTCACGCGCCTCGTTCGTCTTGGTCTGCTGGTTCGCGTGGCCAGGGGCCTATACGCCCTCCCGCATCGCCACGTGTCCGAGCATGGGTCGCTGGCAGGGGTCGCGCGAAAGTATCCGCAATCCGTCGTCTGTCTTCTCTCGGCACTGCGGGTTCACAATCTCACCACTCAAGCGCCGTTCCAGGTTTGGCTAGCCATTGCGAACAAGGCCCGGGCGCCGAAGCTGGAATTCCCACCACTGCGAGTCGTGCGTCTTTCCGCCGTGGCACTAATTGAGGGTGTGGAAGGGCACCGCATTGACGGCGTAAACGTGCGTGTCACCAACGTCGCCCGAACGGTGGTCGACTGCTTCAAGTTCCGCAACAAGATCGGTCTGGACATTGCACTGGATGCCCTTCGCGAGGCGGTGCGTGCCAAGCGGGCGAGTAGGGATGAGCTCTGGCGGTACGCAGTGCTATTCCGCGTGGCGAACGTCATTCGCCCATACATGGAGAGCCTGTCATGAAGCGGCGCGATGGCGCACGCCAAATTGTTGTCGGCGTTGGGTCCAAACCTTGGAAGGCCTACGGTTGACACACTGAAGGGCGGATTTGGAGTCGAAAGATGGCAAGAAACATCGATGAATTATTGGCCGCTCTTCCCAAGAAGCGTCGGGCACGCATTGAAGCGCGCGCATTGGAGCTCGCTACGCTGAAGGACTTGCGCCAGGCGTCACTGCAAACTCAGGAGCAGTTGGCGGCAGTGTTGGGCGTTGGGCAGGACGCCATCTCGCGGCTGGAAAAACGCAGCGACATGTTGCTGTCCACGCTTCGCCACTATGTGGAAAGTATGGGGGGTACGCTGGAGTTGGTAGCCCATTTTCCCGACCGCCCGCCAGTGGTCATCGACCGGCTCGGTGGTTCCCTTCCTGCCTCCCGCAAGCCGCGCTCCAAGCGTTAATCTCTAGCTCAGTCACCCTTCAAGCTGGGTTAGCCACATGCCCGCGTTTGCACGTTCTCTGGTTCGCTTCTTCCGTGCTTGCGCCCGTTGGTCGCTGCTCGCGTGCCTGCCTGCGGCGGCGTTTGCGGCCACATTCCAGAACCCCATCCTCGCTGGCTTCAAGCCCGACCCTTCCATCGTGCGAGTGGGGCCGGACTACTACCTCGTCAATTCCAGTTTCGAATATTTTCCGGCGCTGCCCATCCACCACAGTCGCGACTTGGTGAACTGGGAACTGGTGGGCTATGCCGTGAACTCTCCCGATAGCCTTGGGCTGCAAGACACGCCTTCCAGTGGCGGCATGCAGGCGGCCACACTGCGTTTCCACGGCGGCCGCTTTTACGTTGTCGCCACCAGCATCGTGGACAACCGGCCCGTGTCGTTTGTCACTACGGCCACCAATCCGGCTGGTCCATGGTCGCCGCCGAAGGCATTGGCTGGTGCGGAAGGCATCGACCCTTCTTTGTTTTTCGATGACGACGGTCGCGCCTGGTACACCGCGAATCGTTTACCGGAAAAGTCCGCGTTTGCTGGTGAGGCGGAGATATGGCTGCAGGAGTTCGACACTGAGCGGCTTGAACTGGTGGGGCCGGTCACTGCCTTGTGGCGGGGCTGCTGCCAAGGCATCTGGGTGGAGGGCCCGCACCTCTACAAGCACGCTGGGCAATATGTGCTGTTGGTGGCCGAAGGTGGCACGGGGCTTGAGCATGCGGTGTCGGTGGCGGTGGCGCGCGATATTCGCGGGCCTTACCGCAACAACCCGCGCAACCCCGTGCTGACGCATCGGCAGTTGTCGCACGACTATCCCGTGGTGGGCGTGGGGCATGCAGACTTGGTGGATACGCCGGATGGGCGCTGGTTTGCTGTGGCGCTGGGGTGGCGTCCGTTGGCCGGTGGTCACGCACTCATGGGCCGTGAGACCTTTCTGGTGCCGGTCACCTGGGAAAAAGAACCGGAGACCTGGAAGCAGGACCCGATGACCGTGCCGGTGTTCGCGCCGCAAACAGGCAAGGTGGAGTTAGTGGCTCCGCTGCCGTTTGCCGGCAAGCCCCAGCAGCAGGTGAATGCTTGGGTGGATGAGTTCGACCAGCCAACGCTGCACTCGCGCTGGCGTTGGCGACGGGCGCCGGGCGCGCCTTTCCATCACTTATTGTCTGGGGAACTTCGTCTCGCGCTGCAGCCAACTGCCATGGCGGACCGTACCCGCTACAGCTTCATCGGCGTGCCTCAGCAGCATTCATCGTTCAGCGCGACCACCACGCTGCGGTTTTCTCCGGCGCCGGGCGAGGAAGCGGGGTTGGTGGTCATCCAGAAAGAGGGCGCAGCTTTTTCTCTAACGCTTCACGGTGGTGCCGCCGGCCCCGAGTGGCGGCTGTCGCAATGGGAAGGCGAGCAGCGCCGGGAGCTCGCAACGGAGACGGTAACCGAACCAAGAACGGTCCATGCGGCGCCTGGTGTGGTGCAACTGCGAGCGCGTCTGGATGGCCTTGAACTGCATTTCGAGGTCTCCGGCGACGGTCGCCATTGGCGAGCCATCGGCCCGCGTCTGGACGCACGTGCGCTTTCGCCAGCGGCCTTGTCGGGGTTCAACTACACCGGCGTTCACGTGGGGCTCT
>CALPVO020000234.1 GCA_943327025.2 Janthinobacterium lividum | reverse complement strand
TGGCCTTGCTGCACGGGCACCACACCATGCAGGTAGTGGTGGTCGGAGGGAAAGCACACCAGCGTCCCGCGCTGCGGCTTCAGGGAAACACCAAGGTCTGGAAACTCCAGCTCCCCGCCGCTGAAGTCATCGCTCAAGAAATAGACCACAGACAAATCGCGGTCCATCGATTTTTCCCAAAACTCGCGGTCATCTTCATCGCGCAGCGGGGTTTCCGCATCCACATGCGGCGCGTAATGGCCCTGCGTGCCGTAATGCAGGAGCTGAAAAGGCTCAGCGTCCCGCACCGCGCAACCAAAAAACGGGTCGATGTGTGCCGCAATACTGATGGCATGGATTTGCGCAATGCGCTCGCGAACCTCAGGCGGCAAGTCCACTTCCTGCGTATCGCGTACGCCGTGGTCTAAAACCCACTCCAGCTCGCCCTCGCCATCTTCGCCGTAGCTAGACACCAGCGTGTCCTGCATGGCCGCACTGGCAATATGGGCGTCCAGGAAAGCCAGGTCCGCTGCGCCAATGGCGTTAGGGACCACGAGAATGCTGTCGCGCAGGGAGTTCATGGCGGCAAGGGTACAACAGCGGCTCCGCCCCGGCTTGTGGGAGAATCCACCCATGGACGCCAACACCTTTCTGGCCGAACTGCGCGCTGCCCTGGGGCCTACCGGGCTGCTGACAGCTGCGAGCGATATAGCGCCCGCGCTGACCGACCACCTGAATGTGTATTCGGGCGCCGCGCTTGGTGTGGCGCGCCCAGCCACGACCGCCGAAGTGCAAGCCGTGGTGCGGCTCTGTGCGGCCCACGGCGTGGCCGTCATTCCGCAAGGTGGCAACACCGGCTACTGCGGCGGCGCTACTCCGCCTGCAGACCGCACTGCGCTGGTGTTGTCGCTGGCACGCCTGAACCGTGTGCGCGAAGTGGACCCGGTGGGCTACACGCTAACGGTGGACGCCGGCGTGACGCTGGCCGCTGCCGGCGCCGCCGCACGCGAAGCACAACGTCTATTCCCGCTGTCGCTCGGCAGCGAAGGCACCTGCCAGATTGGCGGCAACCTCTCCACGAATGCTGGCGGCACTGCCGTGCTGCGCTACGGGATGATGCGCGAACTGGTGTTGGGTCTCGAAGTCGTTCTACCAGATGGTCGCTTGCTCAACCAGCTGAGCGGCCTGCGCAAGGACAACACCGGCTACGACGTGAAGCAGTGGTTCTTGGGCGCTGAAGGTACGCTCGGCATTATTACGGGTGCTTGCCTGAAGCTGTTTCCGCAACCGCCGGCGCAAGTTACCGCACTGGTGGGTGTAACCGGTCTTAAAGAAGCCGTGCAACTGCTTGGCGAAGTCCGCGGCGTGTTTGGCGATGCGGTCACAGCCTTCGAATACTTGCCGAGCCTTGCGCTCAAACTGCTGTTCAAGAATGTAGCGCAGGCGAAGCCCGCTTTGGATGCCATTCATCCCGGGCAAGTGCTGGTGGAACTGGACGCGCAGCTTGCCGGTAGTGCGCTGGAGACACGCTTCGGCGAGTGGTTACTAGAAAACCCGTTGGTGCTTGAAGCTGCGCTGGCGCAAAGCGGTTCGCAACGCGATGCCTTGTGGTTCCTGCGCGAGAACGTCCCCACCGGCCAGCGACTGGAGGGCGCTTCCATCAAGCACGACGTCGCACTGCCCATCGCGCGCTTGGCACAGTTTCACGCGGAAGCCTCCGCGTACTTGGCAGCGCAATACCCGGATTTGCGGTTGGTCGCTTATGGCCATGTGGGCGACGGCAACCTGCACTTCAATCTTTCGCCCGCCGCTGCGCCAGCGCAGTTCACCACTGCCGAAGAACGCCAAGCCTTTCTCGCGACGGGCGCGGCCCGTCTGCAAAGCGTGAAAGAAGAAATTCGCCGTTATGTACACGACGTGGTAGCGCGACACGGCGGCAGCTTCAGCGCCGAGCACGGCATAGGCCAAGCCAAGGTGGCTGAACTCGAACGCTACGAAGACCCGGTAGCGCTAGATTTAATGCGCGGCATGAAGGCCATGCTGGACCCGCGGGGCATCATGAACCCAGGCAAGGTAGTGCGCGGTTAGCGGTCTGTTGCGGGGGAACTCGCTCCCGACCCGAACAACAAATAGGGGCTTGCTCCCGACCTTGCGACCGGAAACAAGCCCCCTTCACATCAGTGCTGAACCGTCAACTCAACGCTTGGCGCGGTCGAGGTCCATCACCTTCGTCCAGGCGGCGACGAAGTCCTTCACGAACTTGTCACGCCCGTCGTTGGCGGCGTACACCTCCGCCACCGCGCGCAACTCGGAGTTCGAGCCAAACACCAGGTCCACCGGCGTGGCCTGCCACTTCATCGCACCCGTGCTGCGGTCGCGGCCTTCGTAGAGCCCTTCCGTCGCCGACTTCGTCCACTTGGTAGACATATCCACCAAGTTCACGAAGAACGCGTTGTCGAGCACGCCAGGCTGCGTGGTCAGCACGCCGTTGGCCGAGCCACCGGCATTCGCATCCAGCACGCGCAGACCACCGACCAGCGCCGTCATTTCCGGCACGCTCAAGGTCAGCAGCGTAGCGCGGTCCACCAGCGCTTCCGCCGGCGAGAGACGGTTGTCTGCACCGTAGTAGTTGCGGAAGCCATCAGCCGTGGGCTCCATCGCCGCGAAGGACACCACATCAGTCTGTGCCTGCGTGGCATCGGCGCGGCCGGCCGTAAACGGCACGGTCACATCTTGGCCAGCGCGCTTCGCCGCCTGCTCGATGGCAGCGTTGCCACCCAGCACGATGAGGTCCGCCAAGGACACCTTCTTCCCACCCTTCTGGGAGCGGTTGAAGTCCTGCTGGACGCCTTCGAGCGCCTTAAGCACCTTGGCCAGCTCTGCGGGGCTATTCGCTGCCCAAGCGTTCTGCGGTGCCAGGCGTACGCGGGCACCATTGGCACCACCGCGCATGTCCGTACCACGGAACGTCGAAGCGGAGGCCCAAGCAGCACGCACCAATTCGGCATTAGTCAGGCCGGAAGCCAGCACCTTGGTCTTCAGCTGCGCAATGTCGGCAGCGTCCACCAACGCGTGGTCCACCGCCGGCAGCGCATCCTGCCAGAGCTGCACTTCCTTCGGGGCTTCGGCACCGAGATAACGGCTGCGTGGGCCGAGGTCGCGGTGAGTCAGCTTGAACCAAGCCTTCGCGAACGCCAGTTCATACTCCGCCGGGTTCTTCTGGAAGCGCTTGATGATCTTGCTGTAAGCCGGGTCGAACTTCAGCGCCAAGTCCGTGGTGAACATGATGGGTGCATGGCGCTTGGTAGGGTCATGCGCATCCGGCACGAACTTCGCGTTCGGGTCGCTCGGCACCCACTGCGTGGCACCGCCCGGGCTCTTTGTCTGCACCCAGTCAAAGCCGAGCAGGTTGTCGAGGTACTGCGAAGTCCACTGCGTAGGCGTGGCCGTCCAGGCGCCTTCAAGACCGCTGGTCACGGTGTCGCCGGCGTTGCCCTTGCCGCACTTGTTCGTCCAGCCCATGCCCTGCTGCTCGACACCGGCCGCGGCGGGTTCAGCACCCACGCACTTGGCCGGGTCGTGGGCGCCGTGCGCCTTGCCGAAGGTGTGCCCGCCAGCGATCAACGCCACGGTCTCTTCGTCGTTCATGGCCATGCGGCCGAACGTGTCACGAATGTCGCGGGCAGCTGCGAGCGGGTCCGGCTTGCCGTTCGGGCCTTCCGGGTTCACGTAGATAAGACCCATCTGTACCGCGCCCAGCGGACGCTGCAGCTTGCGGTCACCGCTGTAACGTTCGTCCGCGAGGAACTTGCGCTCCGGGCCCCAGTACACCTCGTCCGCTTCCCAGTCGTCGGCACGACCACCGGCAAAGCCGAAGGTCTTGAAGCCCATGGACTCGAGCGCCACGTTGCCGGAGAGAACCATCAGGTCGCCCCAAGACAGCGCGCGGCCGTACTTCTGCTTCACCGGCCACACCAAACGGCGAGCCTTGTCGAGGTTAGTGTTGTCCGGCCAGCTGTTCAGCGGCTCGAAGCGGAGCTGGCCACCATCGGAACCACCGCGGCCATCGAAGGTGCGGTAGGTGCCGGCGCTATGCCACGCCATGCGGATGAAAAACGGACCGTAGTTGCCGTAGTCCGCCGGCCACCAGGCCTGCGGCGTGGTTAGCACTTGGCGGATGTCCGCCTTCACGGCGTTCAGGTCCAGCTTGCTGAACTCGGCCGCATAATCAAACTGGTCCCCGTAAGGGTTGGACTTCGCAGCGTTTTGGCGCAGCGGCCCAAGGTCAAGCAGGCTGGGCCACCAATGCCGGTTCTGCATGGCGCTGCCGGCAGTAGAGGCATCGGCGACGGGCGCAGCGGAGCCGGCTTCGCCGGAAGCCATCGCGGCCGGGGATGCCGCAAACAGCGCAGCCAAAACGGCTGCCGTGATGACGGGGAAGTTTCTATTTCGCATGGGAATATCTCCTTGTATCCACGAAACCGAGTTTCGGGGAAGTACTATCGGCTGATAGCCGAGCATGCGGAATTCGATTGTTTCTATCTGGACGATAGGCAACGCAAATGGG
>CALPVO020000233.1 GCA_943327025.2 Janthinobacterium lividum | reverse complement strand
GGACCGCCCCATGAACCGCGTGGTGGCGCCGGAAGTGTCTGCCTTTTTCGCCGACCAGCACGCCCGCGAAGGCGTGCGCATTCACACCAACACCGTGGTCAGCGGCTTCGACGGGGACGCCGCGGGCGTTCGCGAGGTGCACACGCTCGACGGCCGCGTGTTCCCCGCAGACCTCGTGGTGGCGGGCATTGGCGTACTGCCGGAAACTGCGCTGGCCGAAGCTGCGGGCATCGCCTGCGACAACGGCATCGCCGTGGACAGCCATTGCCGCACCTCGGACCCGCACGTGTACGCCATCGGCGACTGCGTCAGCGCGCCCAGCCTGCGCTATCGCCGCCGCGTGCGGCTGGAGTCCGTGGACAACGCCTTCGAACAAGCCAAGACCGCGGCAGCCAACATGGTGGGCCGCGAAACCATGCACGACAAAGTGCCCTGGTTCTGGTCCGACCAGTACGACCTGAAGCTGCTCATCGTGGGCCTGAACTTCGACTATGACCAAGTGGTCATCCGCGGCGACACGCACAGCCGCAGCTTCGCCTGCGCCTACCTGCGCCATCAGGAACTGCTAGCCATCGACTGCGTGAACAACCCGAAGGACTACATGGCCGCACGCAAGGTCATCGAGGCCTGCGGCAAGGTGGACCCGGCGAAGCTCGCGGACCCGGGCATCGCGCTGAAGGACACGGTGGTCGAGTAAGCGCCCCATGGCTGAACCGAGCCGCTCCAAACCGCGCAAAGCGCCCGCCAAGAAGCGGGCCGCCAAGGCCACTCGCGTAGCTACCGCCGTGGTGGATCTGCTGGACGTCCTTGCGACCGGCGCGGACCGCATGAGCGCGCTGCCAGAGCGCGCGGAACAACTGAGCGGCGGCCTCGACACCAGCGTGTTCACCAACGCCTGGGCCGACTACTGGGCGAAGCTGCTGAACTCGCCAGCGCGCCAAGCAGCGCTCGCACAACAAGTGGTGGACCTAGCCAACGACACGCTGGCCTTCGCGCAACGCGCAGCAGCGCAGGCTGTGTCGCCTCACGAAGGCGCGGCCGTGGCAGACCAGCGCTACGCCGACCCGGCGTGGGCGCAGTACCCGTTCAACTTGCTGGCGCGCGCGCACCAGAACTTCACGGCCTTCGCGCGCGAAGCCACGCGCGACGTGCCGGGGTTGGACGCGAAACACCGCGAGCTGGTGGACTTCAGCCTGCGACTGATGGGCGACGCCACCTCACCCGCCAACAGCCTGGCCATGAACCCCCAACTGCTGGCACAAACCATCGCCGAGAACGGCGCGAACCTGCAGCGCGGCTGGCAGCACCTGCTGGAAGACATGGACCGACAGCAGAAGGGTCTACCGGCCGCGGGCACCGAGCAGTTCGTGGTGGGCGAACACGTGGCCTGCACGCCGGGCCAGGTGGTCTACCGCAACGCGCTCATCGAACTCATCCAGTATTCGCCGACCACGCCGAAAGTACACCGCGCACCAGTGCTCATCGTGCCGGCATGGATCATGAAGTACTACGTGCTGGACCTCTCCGCGAAAAACTCGCTGGTGCGTTGGCTGGTAGCGCAGGGGCATACCGTGTTCTGCGTGTCGTGGAAAAACCCGGATGCCAGCGACCGCGACCTTGGCATGGACGACTACGTGAAGCTGGGGCTGGAAGGCGCGCTGGACGCGGTTGGCAGCATCGTGCCCGGCACGCCTGTGCAGGCCGTGGGCTACTGCATCGGTGGCACCTTGCTGGCTATCGGTGCCGCGGCGCTTGCGGCACGTGGCGACCAGCGCATCGGCAGCCTGTCGCTGTTTGCCGCGCAAACGGATTTCAGCGAACCGGGCGAGCTTTCCTTGTTCATCAGCCCCGGCCAGCTCGCCATGCTGGATGCCCAGATGTACCGCCAAGGCGTGCTGGAAAGCAGCCAGATGGGCGGCGCGTTCCAACTGCTGCGCCCGCAAGAGCTTATCTTCCAGCCCGCGGTGAACGCTTACCTGAAAGGCCAGCGCGACGGCATGGTGGACCTGATGGCGTGGAACGCCGACGGCACCCGCATGCCGTGGAAGATGCACAGCGAATATCTGCACCGGCTGTACCTGCACAACGAACTCGCCAACCACCGCTTCCCCGTGGCAGGAAAGACCGTGACGCTGAACGACGTGCGTGCGCCGGCATTCGTGGTGGGCACCGAGACCGACCACGTGGCGCCGTGGAAGAGCGTGTACAAAGCGGACCGTCTGCTCGGCAGCGACAGCATGACTTTCCTGCTGACCAGCGGCGGGCATAACGCCGGCATCGTCAGCGGCCCCGTGCACCCCAAACGCCACCACCGCGTGCGCGAGCGCAAGGCCGGCGAGCCGCAGCTCACGCCCGGCGAGTGGATGGCAACGATGGAAAAGCAGCCCGGCAGCTGGTGGCCGGTTTGGGAGCGCTGGCTGGCGGCGCACGGCGGACCGATGGTGAAGCCGCCGAAGATGGGCAGTGCTGCCTACCCCGTGGTATGCCCTGCGCCGGGCACCTACGTGCTGCAGCGTTGAAGCGGGCACTGCCCCTGCGGGAGCGAGCTTGCTCTCGACTCTTCGCTAACGCCTCACTGCCAGCACCCCGTCGCCGTTCATCTCCGTGGTGAAGCCTGCCACCTTTAAACGCTTCGCCACTTCATTCGGCACATCGCGGCCACTGGTCAGCTTGTTGGGCGTGCCGGTGTAATGGAACAAACGGCCGCGACGCTCCAGCACACGCGCCAGCTCACCGTAAAAGGCCTGCGAATACAGTTCACCGGCAATGCCGAAGCGCGGCGGGTCGTGCAGCAGGGCGCCGAAGCCGGCTGTCGGCAAGGCCGCAATGGCTTCGGCCACATCGCCCTCGCGCAGCTCCAGCGCACCGCCAGCCACCGGCGACCAAGGGTTATGGGTGCGCAGCCACAGCACATCCGGGTTCTTTTCAAACGACACGATACGGCGCGCACCCGCCGCCAGGCAGGCCGCGGCGAAGTAGCCCAGACCACCGCAGGTATCGAGCACTTCGCGGCCGCTGGGGGCCACCAAGGCCACCTTGCGGATGGCATCTTCCCACGGCGATACCTTGGCCGTGGGCAGCATCTTGATGCCGTCAATCTCGAAGGTGGGCGCATCCCACTCGGTGGCCACCAACTTCACCAGCGGCGGACCGAAGCGTGCCACGGGCGC
The DNA here is from genome assembly GCA_943327025.2 of Janthinobacterium lividum. Taxonomy (GTDB): domain Bacteria; phylum Pseudomonadota; class Gammaproteobacteria; order Steroidobacterales; family Steroidobacteraceae; genus CAIOHZ01. Next base: position 1,380 of record CALPVO020000233.1, on the reverse strand, counting down.
GAACTCCGCTCCATCAAAGTAGTAAACGGTGCGTTCTTTGACGCGCGCAGGCAAAGGCAGGGTCGCACCCTGCCAGAGGAAGCCCTCGGCCGTTAGTGGCAAGGCCGTCTGCGAACGCCCCAGGTCTAGCGATACCGTGGCCGCAGTTTCGCCGCGCGCCATGGCAGCGCGCAGCGTTTCCACCACGGGCAAAGTCAGAACCGGGCGGCGGGGCGTCGAATTACCGGGTGGCAACCCGACGCCCGTCGGGGCACGAGTCAGCGCACGCGCTCCCCGCCCTTCACCACGGCATCCACCGCTTCCAGTTCGCGAATGTTCGCGAGCGGGTCGCCATCCACAGCCACGATGTCGGCGTAGCGGCCCACGGCCACGGCGCCCACATCTTCCTCGCGGCCCAGAGCACGCGCAGCGTTCATGGTGGCGGCCTGAATAGCCTGCAGCGGCGTCATGCCCCACTCCGTCATCTTGGCGAACTGCTTGCCGTTGTCGCCATGCGGGTAAACGCCGGCATCGGAGCCGAACACCATGGGCACGCCGGCGCGCACCGCACGCTGGAAGGTCTGGCGCTGGGCCAAGCCAATAGCGCGCTCCTTGTCCAGACTCTCTTGCTCGGTGCCGTTGGCGGTGCCGGTGGCCAGAATGTAGTCGTCGTTGTAGACGTCCATGGAGAACCAAGTCTTGCGCTCCGCCGCCAGCTTCAGCGTGGCATCGCTGGCCAGGCTGCAGTGCTCAATGGTGTCGATACCCGCGAGGATGGCGGTACGCATACCTTCGTCACCGTGCGCGTGCGCTGCCACCTTCAGGTGCAGCATGTGCGCTTCATCGGCAATGGCCTTCATCTCCTCGAACGTCAGCTGCTGGCCGCCCACAGAATCGCCGAGCGAGAACACGCCACCCGTAGCGCAGATCTTGATGACACGGGCGCCATACTTGTGCAGCCAACGAACGCGCGCGCGCGCCTCGTCCGCTCCATTCACCTGGGATGGGCTGGGCCGGTCCATCGACGGCGGCAGGCGGTTGTCGTCGCAGTGGCCGCCCGTGGCGCCGATGGACCAGCCGGCCGCTACGATGCGCGGCCCAGGGATCCAGCCACCCTCGATAGCCTGCCGCAAACCCACGTCGGCGAAGTCGGCCGAGCCCACGTTGCGCACGGTGGTGAAGCCAATGTTCAAGGTCTTCGCGGCGTTCGCCACGCCAACGGCAGTCCAGAAGGTGTCGGTGTAGCGCAGGTCTTGGTAGCCACCCACCTCGGCGAGCGAGGTCAGGTGCACGTGCATGTCGATGAGCCCGGGCAGCAGGTAGCGGGTGCCGAGGTCGATATGGCGCACGCCCTTGCCCCACTTCACCGTGCGCGCATCCGCGATGGAGGTGACGCGGCCG
>CALPVO020000232.1 GCA_943327025.2 Janthinobacterium lividum | reverse complement strand
GGGCCCAGATCGCGCAAGCCAGCCGGAGAGATTTCCTGCACGGTCATGCGGCGGACGAAATCTCCGAGCGACAAACCCGAATAAGCGCGCGCGTAACCATAAGTCGGCAGCACGTGGTTGGTACCGCTGCAATAGTCACCCATGGGCTCAGGCGTCCATTGCCCGAGGAACACCGAGCCCGCAGTACGGACTTCGCTCAACCAGCGGCGGGGTTCCGCCACCTGCACTATCAGATGTTCAGGCGCGTAGTCGTTGCTCACGGCGAACGCCGTGGCGACATCTGGCACCACCACGAGGCGGCTACACACCAGGGCTTGCGCGGTTACCTCGCGACGTGAAAGCTGCGCCAATTGAAGGGCCAGCTCCACACGCACGGCGGCTGCCAGCGTGGCGGAGGGCGTCAGTAGCACTACTTGCGAACTTGGGTCGTGCTCCGCCTGCGCCAGCAGGTCCGCCGCAACGAAATCGGCACGAGCCGTGTCGTCAGCGATGACGAGCACTTCCGAGGGACCCGCGGGCAGGTCGAACGCCGCCCCTTCAGGGTCTTGCGCTACCAACATCTTGGCGGCGGTCACCCAGGCGTTACCGGGGCCGAAGATTTTGTCCACCTTGGGAATGGTGTCCGTACCGTAGGCCATAGCGGCTACTGCCTGTGCGCCACCGGCTTTGAATACCTGCGTGACACCACAGCGACTGGCGGCGTAAAGCACCCCGGGGTCCGCGGCACCATCGGGGCGCGGTGGTGTGCAGAGAACGCGTACGGGGCAACCGGCTAACTCAGCAGGGACAGCCAACATGATGGCGGCCGACGGCAGCGGCGCCGAGCCTGCCGGGACGTACAAACCCACGGCGCGTAGCGGTACTTCGTGGCGCTCACACACCACCCCTGGCGAGGTTTCGAGTACCAGTGGTTTGCCGCGTTGCGCCGCATGGAAGGCGCGAACGTTGCTGATGGCCCGGTCGATGGCGTTACGTTGGATGTCCGTCAGGCGACCAGCCGCCATAGCGAACTCTTCTGGCGAGACCGTCAGCGAGGTCAACGCTACGCGGTCAAAGCGCTGGGCGTAGGCGAGGAGGGCGGCGTCGCCCTTCGCGCGCACTTCAGCGATGATTTCGCGTGCTGCGGCCACGCGCGCTGCGTCGTCCTGTTGGGCGGGGCGGCGCAGTAGTTCGCGTTGCGCCGCTGGCGATAGGTCCTGCCAGAGCGTAATGGGCGGCAATGAGGCTACGAAGTCGCTCATGCCAGCATCTTCTCCACCGGGAGGACGAGCACGGCGCTGGCACCCGCAGCCTTCAGTGCTTCGAGCGTTTCCCAGAACACATTTTCGCGGCAGACCGCATGCACGGCTACTTTGTCGCCTGGACCTTCCAGCGGAATGATGGTCGGGTATTCGCTGCCGGGCAGAAGCGCGCGGATGGCAGGCAGGGCGGTGCGCGGCGCATGCAACATGATGTACTTGCTCTCCTTCACCTGCTGCACGCCATCGATACGCACTTGTAGGCGCTTCACCCAGGAGTCTTTCTCGGCGGGCAGTGGCACCGGCGTGCGCAGGATAACGGCTTGGCTTTCCATCACCACTTCTACTTCGCGCAGATGGTTGGCCACCAGCGTGCTTCCCGTGCTCACGAGGTCGCAGATGAAATCGGCGCGGCCGAGACGCGGCGCAATCTCCACCGCACCGGAGAGGGTCACTACACTCGCCGTAACGCCGTTGTCCCGTAGGAAACGCGCCAGGATGTGCGGGTAGGTGGTGGCGATGCGTTTGCCCTGCAGTGACTGCGCGCCGGCATAGGCAACGCCTTCAGGCGCGGCAATGGACAGGCGGCAGCGGCCGTAGTCCAGCGTGCCGATTTGCTCGAACGTGGCGGGGACGCCGCGGGCTTCCAAAGCGAGCCGTTGTTCCTCCACCACGTTGAGCCCGACGATGCCGAGATCGCACACGTCTTCCTGCACGAGATCGGGAATGTCGTCGTCGCGTACGAGCAGCACGTCGAGCGGCATGTTTTCGCCGTAGCAGACCAGTTGGTCTTTGCCGCGGCTGTACTTCAAGCCACAACGGGACAAAAGATCGAGCGACTGGTCGGTGAGGCGGCCAGACTTCTGAATGGCAACCTTGAGGCGAGTGGGCTTATCCATGGACAGTATCCGCAGTTGATGGCGCTGCCGGCGGTGGGTTACCGCGGAGCCTTTCGGCGGCTATCCCGTAGCCCCCATTGCCGGTGACGAGACAGCGAGCGACACGACCGATGGTGGTGACGCTGACGCCGGTGAGTTTGTGGATTTCGCGATAGGGCAGGCCTTGTTGCAGCAACGGCACGACCGACCAGCGGTCAGCCAGTGCTTGTAGTTCCGCCGGGGTGCACAGGTCCACGAAGAAGGCGCGAACCTCCGCGACGGAGCGCAGGGTGAGCACGGCAGCACACAAGGAGGCTTCCGCCGCCTGTTCTTGGGAACGGCTGACTACGCGATGGAGTTTCATAATGTAATAGTACGTTAATACATTAGAACAAAAATGGCAACCGATCCTCCAACATCTTGTCGGCAATGCCGTCTAGCCCTAAAATGCCAACTTCCATCGAGACCGGCTGAGGGAATGGCCCTTTGAAGCCGGGGCAACCAACCGCAAAGCGTGCCTCCCCGGCCGCGGCGGCCCGGTGCCAACTCCAACACTGCCACGCTACGCCGCGGCGGTGACAGATGGACGGAGAGTTGCCTTGAATACCGCTGAAAAACCCACTGCCACCTCGGTGCCGGCTGAGCTTGGTACCGTTTCGCCTGCTGTTGTCGCCATTCCCGGGCGCGACGGTGTTGTCGAACTTCGTGCTCCGCTGCCGCTGCACCACGGCGGGCAATTGCTGGTGCCGCGAATTGCCTGGCACTTGGCAGGCCCGGCAGGGGCCCCGGTGGTAGCGGTATTGGGTGGTATCTCGGCTGAGCGCGTCGTCGCGGCCGAAGAGGGTGGCTGGTGGGACGCCGGTATCGGCCACGGTCGTGGTGTGGACACCCTGCACTGGCAGGTACTCGGGATCGACTACCTCGGGAGCAGCGGCGCCTCTAGTGGCCCGGCGCGCACCGACGCCTCGTTCCCGACCCTCAGTACCTTCGACCAAGCGGCGGCCCTGCTCGCCGTGATGGATGCCCTGGGTATCGAACAGTTGCACGCCATCGTCGGTGCCTCTTACGGCGGCATGGTGGCCTTGGCATTTGCGGAACGTTATCCAGAGCGCGTCAGTCGGTTGGTCGTAATGTCCGCCGGAGAGAAAGCCCACCCACTGTCCACTGCCTGGCGCAGCGTGCAACGCGAGATGGTCCGTTTCGGCTTGAAGCATGGCGATGGCGCCGGCGGCTTGAAACTCGCACGTGCACTTGCCATGGCGACTTATCGTTCAGGACGTGAATTCAAGGCTCGTTTCGAAGGCGAGCCTGGGCTAGATGCGGCCGGCGTGGTGCGCTTCCCGGTGGAGAGCTACCTCCATGCACGGGGCGACGCCTACACTGCGCGCCATATTCCAGCGGCTTTTCTGTGTCTCTCCGAAAGCATCGACCTGCACGCGGTAGATGCGCCACAGATCGCCACGCCGACGACGCTCGTGGCGGTCGCTGAAGATCAACTGGTGCCACTCGCAGACATGGAAGCGCTCGCTACGCGTCTGCCGTGCGCCACTTTGCAGGTCATCGGCTCCATCTATGGGCACGATGCGTTCTTGAAGGAACAAGCAGTCCTTCGCACCTTGTTCGTCAACGCACTGGGGCAGCCGCCTACTGCGTCAGCGGCCTGAATAGGCGTCGTCGACCACGCGCTGGCATTCAATCAATTCTTTGCAAATCGTTCTTCCGGAAACACCATGTCACGTCGCCTTGATGCTGAAACCCGCACCGTTCGTGCCGCTTTGGACACGGATACTGCTCATGGCGCGGTAGTGCCTCCCATCCACTTGAGTTCCACGTACTCGTTCGCTGGCTTCGGTCAGCGTCGGCAGTACGACTACTCGCGCTCCGGTAACCCGACCCGCGACGCCTTGGGTGGTGCCTTGGCCGACTTGGAAGGCGGAGCGGGCGGTGTGGTGGTGGCCACCGGCATGGCTGCCATCACGCTGGTCACCTCGCTAGTCAAGCCGGGCGAACGGATCGTCGTGCCCCGCGATTGCTATGGCGGTAGCTTTCGTTTGTTCACGGCGCTGCAGCGTACTGGCCGCGCCATCGTCGACTTTGTCGACCCGACCGATTTGGCGGCTTTAGGCGCGGCCTTGGCCACCCCGGCGAAGTTGCTGTGGCTGGAAACGCCGTCCAATCCCTTGCTGCGCATCACCGACCTCGAGGCCGCCGCAGCGCTAGGGCATGCCGCCGGTGCCTTGGTTTGCGCGGACAACACTTTCCTGTCCCCGGCATGGCAACAACCACTGTCGCTGGGTTGCGATATCGTCATCCACAGCACCACGAAATACCTGAACGGCCACAGCGACGTGGTGGGCGGCGCGGTGGTGGCGCGCGACAAAGCGGTGCATGACGAACTCGCCTGGTGGGCGAATGCGCTCGGCTTGACGGGGAGT